>CANKOW010000057.1 GCA_947484295.1 Alcaligenaceae bacterium
CTGACAAGCAACACCGTCCCATCGGCCTCAGCGCGAGAGACCTCAGTCGCACCAACTACGCCCCCTGCCCCAGGCTTATTTTGTACAACAACAGATTGCCCCAGCTCTTTGGCCAGCCCGGGAGCAATCAAACGACCAATGATGTCAAGGTTGCCACCGGCCGCGAACGGCACAATAAGCGTAATTGGCTTGTTGGGCATTTGCGCCCGTGCCCCAACGCTACACAATCCAAAGAAAGCTGCAAAGGCCAACATCAGCACCCGTGTAGTCACCGAGTCACGTCTTTTCATCGAGCTATGTCTTGTCACCGCCTCGCGCCCTGTCACCGCCTTATTAAATATTGTGTTGTCTCGCTTCATAGTCTGTCCTGTTTTAGTATGTCAATCAAAGACCTCTTTTGTGCAGATTAACAGACCTCAAGGCATCACAATCAGCATTTGCCGCAGCGCAGCAAAACTGGGGAAAATCAATCCTTCAGGACAATAATACAAATGCAATCAGCCAGCCCTCAATATCAACGTGCAAGAATCCCCGCGCCACATTAGACTATGCGTATTAAGAGGATTCTAATTGCGGAGTCTTGACCTAAGTCAAACGGTTGAGTCTAGGCATAGAGTCAATCAAAAAAATACGCTTCGGCGAACAGGAGATTCGTTTTGCAACCAACAAATTTGGCGGACCCGACCTATTTTCACAAGGTTGTTGACTGCCAGTACGCATGCCCTGCTCACACCCCCGTCCCTGAATACATCCGCTTAATCGGACAAGGCCGCTACACCGACGCCTACATGGTGAACTGGGTCTCGAATGTGTTTCCGGGTGTGTTGGGTCGCACCTGTGATCGCCCGTGCGAACCCGCATGCCGCCGTAGTCGCGTCGAAGAAAATAACGGCGAGAAACCAGAACCGGTTGCAATCTGCCGTCTGAAGCGTGTCGCGGCTGACAATAAAAGCGATATCAAAAGTCGCATGCCTAGCATCGCCGCACCAAATGGCAAACGAATTGCCTGTGTGGGTGCAGGCCCCGCATCGCTGACTGTCGCACGCGATCTGCTACCGCTTGGGTACCACGTCACCGTGTTCGACGGCGAGGCTAAAGCCGGCGGTTTTATTCGCTCGCAGATTCCGCGTTTTCGTTTACCTGAATCCGTCATTGATGAAGAAACCAATTACATCCTTGAGATGGGTGTTGATTTCAAAGCAGGCCAGCGCGTTGAGTCACTCAGTGGTTTGATGGCTGAAGGCTATGACGCGGTCTTCGTCGGTTGCGGCGCACCGCGCGGACGCGACCTCGACGTACCCGGGCGCAAAGAAGCCGCTGCCAATATTCATATCGGTATCGACTGGTTAGCCTCGGTGTCGTTTGGTCACATCACCAGCGTTGGCAAGCGCGTCATCGTCTTGGGTGGCGGCAACACCGCAATGGATTGCTGTCGCTCATCGCGTCGCTTAGGCGGCACGGACGTCAAAGTCATCGTACGCAGCGGTTTTGACGAGATGAAAGCTTCGCCCTGGGAAAAAGAAGACACCATCCACGAAGGCATCCCAATCATCAACTTCCATGTACCAAAAAGCTTTGAGCACAAAGACGGCAAGCTCATCGGCATGAACTTCGAAGTGGTCGAGGCTCAGTACGACGACAAAGGTCGCCGCAGCCTGGTGCCTACCGGTCAACCCGATGTGTTTTTTGAATGCGACACGGTGCTGTTGGCAGTCGGTCAAGAAAATGCGTTTCCGTGGATCGACGAAGCCAGTGGTGTTGATTTTAATAAGTGGGGCCAACCGGTGTTGGGCAACGACTCGTTTCAGTCAACCTCACAGCCAAGCGTATTTTTTGGTGGGGATGCAGCCTTTGGCCCCAAAAATATTATTACTGCTGTGGCACACGGGCACGAAGCCGCTGTGTCGATTGATCGTTTCTTAAATAAAGAAGATACCGAGAAGCGGCCCGCCCCCACCACGAATTTAATGTCGCAAAAAATGGGCATTCACGAGTGGAGCTATCAAAACGACGTATCTAACGATACGCGCTTTAAAGTGCCATGGGCCGAATCCGAAAAAGCGCTTGCCAATATTCGTGTTGAGGTTGAGTTAGGCTTTGATGCGGCAACAGCCTTCAAAGAAGCCAGTCGCTGCCTGAACTGCGACGTACAAACAGTGTTCAATGCCAAGACTTGTATCGAGTGTGATGCCTGTACTGACATCTGCCCCACAGACTGCATCACGTTTACACAAAACGGTGAAGAAGAAGAGCTCAGAACGCGTCTACGCGCCCCTGCCCTTGAACTTACACAAGACCTCTACGTGTCGAGCGATTTGAAATCTGGCCGTGTGATGGTGAAGGATGAGGATGTCTGCCTGCACTGCGGCTTGTGTGCTGAACGTTGCCCGACAGGCGCCTGGGATATGCAAAAGTTTTTATTAACGACCACCAATGCTGGACCGCTTGCTCGCGATCAACAGGCAAACGGTTCAATTTTGGAGTCTGTATGAAACCGATCGAAGCCATTAATGACTTTGTCATTAAATTTGCCAACGTCAACGGCTCAGGTTCGGCCTCGGCCAACGAGCTCTTTGCCAAAGCGATTTTGCGTATGGGCGTGCCTGTCAGCCCACGTAATATTTTTCCAAGTAATATTCAAGGCCTGCCCACTTGGTACGAAGCCCGGGTATGCGAAAAAGGCTATCTAGGCCGTCGCGGTGGCGTAGACCTGATGGTTGCTATGAACCCGCAAACCTGGGACGCCGATATCGCCGAGATCGAACCCGGTGGCTACTTGTTTTATGACTCAACGCGCCCAATCCCAGAATCAAAGTTTCGTCCAGATATCAATATTATTGGTATCCCGCTGACAGAAATCAGCAACGCAACCTACACTGACCCACGGCAACGCCAACTGTTTAAGAACATCATTTATGTTGGTGCGTTGTCGATACTACTGGCTGTCGATGCTGAGGTATTTGAAAAGCTCTTTGCCGAGCAATACAAAGGTAAAGAAGCCCTGCTCGACTCAAATATTCGCGCCCTGCACCTGGGCCGTGACTATGTGACAAAAAACATGAAGGCGCCCCTTGGTATTCGTGTGCAAAAGGCAGACAAGGTTGGTAATCAGATTTTTACCGACGGCAATAGTGCCGCAGCGCTTGGTTGCGTCTATGGTGGTGCCACCGTTGCAGCCTGGTACCCCATTACGCCGTCGTCCTCTGTGCCAGAGGCTTTTCAAAAATATTGCGACAAGTACCGCACCGATCCAAGCACAGGTTTGAATCGCTTTGCGATCGTACAAGCCGAAGACGAACTTGCTTCAATCGGCATGGTGGTGGGCGCCGGATGGAATGGCGCGCGCGCCTTTACTGCAACCTCGGGCCCTGGCATCTCGCTGATGGCTGAGTTCATCGGCTTGGCTTACTTTGCCGAGATTCCGGTCACGATTATCAATGTGCAGCGCGGTGGCCCCTCAACCGGCATGCCGACCCGCACACAACAATCTGATCTCTTAGCCTGTGCCTATGCGTCGCACGGCGACACCAAGCACGTGATGCTCTTGCCTGAAGATCCTTACGAGTGTTTTGAGTTTGGTGCCGTTGCACTGGATTTAGCCGACCGACTACAAACACCCATCTTTTTCATGACCGATCTAGACATCGGCATGAATCAGCGTCTGTCAAAACCCTTTGTCTGGGATGACGCCCGCACCTACGATCGCGGCAAGGTCATGACGGCTGAAGAGCTTGAGGCGGGCAAAGACTTTGGTCGCTATAAAGACGTTGATGGTGACGGCATCGCCTGGCGCACATTGCCTGGCACCCATCCCACCAAGGGCGCCTACTTTACCCGTGGCACGACGCGCGACCCCTACGCACGCTACTCAGAGCGCGGCCCCGACTACATCTACAACATGGAAAGGTTGCTACGTAAGTTTGCAACCGCCGCCGATATGGTGCCACAGCCGGTGTTTGACAAGGCATCCAAACCAACCAAACTTGGTGTGATCTACTTTGGCTCGACCAGCCCTGCGATGAAAGAAGGCTTAGACATTTTGAACGCTGAAGGGATTCATCTAGACGCAATGCGCTTAAGAGCGTTTCCGTTTCCGGCATCCGTCGAGGCCTTTATTGCCGAGCACGAGCAAGTGTATCTGGTCGAGCAAAACCGCGACGCCCAAATGCATTCGATCTTAGTCAATGAACTGTCAATCGACCCTGCAAAAATGATCAAAGTGCTGCACTACGATGGCACGCCGATTACCGCACGCTTCATCACTGACTATATTCGTACGCACCTAAACGCGGGTGCCTCAAAAGCATCAAAAACTAAAAAAGAAAAGGAAGTGGCATGACTTACATCACCAAGCCCGCCCTGCACCACCCCAGCCTGACACTCAATAAAGTTGGTTACACCCGTCGCGACTATGAAGGGCGTGTCTCGACGCTGTGCGCCGGCTGCGGTCATGACTCAATTTCAGCAGCGATTGTGCAGGCCTGCTGGGAACTCAACATCGAGCCCCATCGCGTGGCGAAGCTATCAGGGATTGGTTGTAGCTCTAAGACCCCTGATTATTTTTTAGGTGCTTCACACGGCTTTAACACTGTGCACGGCCGGATGCCTTCAGTCTTGACCGGCGCCAATCTTGCCAACCGCGAGCTGATTTATTTAGGCGTGTCGGGTGATGGCGATTCAGCCTCAATTGGTTTGGGTCAGTTTGCCAACGCGATGCGTCGCGGTGTGAGCATGGCTTACATTGTCGAAAACAACGGCGTCTATGGTTTAACCAAGGGCCAGTTTTCAGCGACTGCCGACAAAGGTTCAAAAAGCAAAAAAGGCGTCGTCAACAACGACAGCCCGATCGACTTGGTGGGGCTAGCCTTACAACTGGGCGCCACCTATGTTGGGCGTAGCTTCTCGGGCGACAAAGACCAACTCGTGCCCTTGATCAAAGGTGCAATTGGACACGGTGGCGCAGCCTTTATCGATGTGATCAGCCCTTGCATCGCATTTAATAATCATAGCGGCAGTACCAAGAGCTATGACTATGTGCGCGAGCACAACGAAGCGGTCAGTCGCATCGATTTTTTCACCTCGCGTGACGAAATCGTGACGCAATATGAACCTGGTGAGGTCGTTGAGGTAGAACAGCACGATGGCAAGACGCTTCGTCTGCGCAAACTGCACAACGATTACGATCCCTCAGACCGCTATGGCGCGCTGAGCTACATCAACGAACATCAAGCGCGCGGCGAAGTCGTGACGGGCTTGTTGTATCTGGATCCCGATGCGACCGATCTGCACGCTTCGCTCAACACCAGCGACACCCCTCTGGCAGCGTTTGATTCAAAACAACTTTGCCCTGGTTCAGACGCGTTGAAAAAGCTTAACGCCTCGCTGCGTTAAAGCGCTAAAACTTGTATTGAGAAAGCGCAGTAAAGACTAAAAAAATCGCCCTCAGTGATGAGTACACTGTGGGCGATTTTTCGTTCAGTAATCTTGCTACAAGAAAAGTCTCAAAGCACGTTAATAGGAATCTTGACGTAGGCGACGCCATTACTCTCTTTGGGGGGCAACTCACCAGCCCGAATGTTGATTTGTACGGAAGGTAAGATTAAGACTGGCATGGCAAGTGTTGCATCACGCTTGGTGCGCATCTCAACGAACTGCGCTTCAGTCACGCCCTCGTGCACATGAATATTGTGTGCACGTTGCTCTGCAACCGTAGTTTCAAATTGAATGGCACGATCGGTAGGCGGATAGTCGTGACACATAAACAAACGCGTCTCGGGCGCCAGGCTCAACAATTTTTTGACTGAGTGATACAAGGTACCTGCATCACCGCCCGGAAAATCACAACGCGCCGTGCCAACGTCAGGCATAAACATCGTATCGCCAACAAAGACGGTATCGCCAAATTGATAGGCGACGCACGCGGGGGTGTGGCCTGGTACAAAAACTGTGTGGCCCACCAACTGGCCAACCACGATTTCAGCACCGTCGGCTAACAATACATCAAACTGCGAGCCATCTTGCTTAAAGGAAGGTTCGAGATTAAAAATGCCAGCGAACACTGTTTGCACACCCGTAATGTGCTCTCCAATTGCCAGTTTGCCACCCAATTCTTGCTTAAGGTAAGACCCTGCAGAGAGATGATCCGCATGGGCATGCGTCTCTAAAATCCATTGAACCGTCAAGTTCTGCTCTTTGACAAAGGCGATTACCTTGTCTGCACTCGTATGACTGGTGCGGCCAGACTTTGGATCGTAGTCAAGCACTGGATCGATAATCGCGCACGCCGAGCTGGGCTTTTCGTACACCACGTATGTCACTGTCCAAGTATTGGCGTCAAAAATGCCGTGCACGATTGGTTTGCCTTTAGTCGCTGCCTGCTGCCCCATGAACTTTCCTTAAAAACTTGCAAAATTAGTTTATATGGTGATAATATATCATTTAATAAATTATAGATAGATATTTTATTATGACAACCCTTGATGTATCTCAACAGTTATCGCCACCACCGGGCGCAATCGACCTGCAGCAGATGCAGGTCTCGGCTGCTCAGGCCTGCCGCTTCCTTAAGGTGTTGGCCAACTCTGATCGGCTCTTAATCCTCTGCCAACTGGCACAAGGCGAGCGGCGAGTGGGTGAACTCGAAGAGTTGCTCGGTATCGTGCAACCCACCCTTTCACAGCAGTTAACCGTGCTACGCGACGAGCAGCTGGTAAGCACCCGGCGCGAAGGCAAAAACATTTACTACCAATTCTCTAGTCCACCGGCCCTGGCCGTCATGAAAGTTCTTTACGCAGAGTTCTGCAACCACACAGAGGTTCAGCAATGACAATTGACTGGTCGCACTTCACCCCTTGGGCCTCGCTGTCGGGCGGGATCTTACTGGGGCTCGCCTCGGCGTTGTTTATTTTGCTCAATGGTCGCATCTTGGGTATCAGTGGCACCCTTGGTGGTCTGATCCCTCCCAAGCGACACGACACAATTTGGCGCCTCGCTTTTCTTGCAGGGCTGTTCTCATCACCCTGGATCTACAAGGCCTTGGCGCCAGCCAGCCAGCTTACCGCCCCCCGCATCGATGCGGGTGTGCTCTTGCTCATCGTCGCGGGCCTGCTCGTGGGCCTTGGTACCCGCTATGGCTCGGGCTGTACCAGCGGACACGGCGTCTGTGGCTTAGCGCGTCTGTCGCCCCGCTCTCTGATCGCCACCCTAAGCTTCATGGCGGCTGGGTTTGCCGTCGTGTTTATTGCGCGCCACCTACTTTAAGGGACATGTCATGCATCGCCTCAGTGAATTTATCGTTGGACTCCTGTTTGGTTTGGGCCTGTTGCTGTCGGGCATGACCGACCCAGGCAAAGTATTAGGCTTTTTGGATCTGTTTGGCCAATGGGATCCCTCGCTCGCGTTTGTGATGGGTGGGGCAATTTTGGTCGGCTTTTTTGCGTTCGCAGTTGCTAAAAAACGTACGAGTAGTTTTTTAGGTGGCGCTCTAAGCCTGCCCAAGTCAAACGTGATCGATAAGCGACTTGTGATCGGTAGCCTGCTGTTTGGTGCGGGCTGGGGCTTAGCCGGTTTTTGCCCAGGCCCTGCCTTGGTATCGATGGCTTCGGGTCAAGCGCAGGCGCTGATCTTTGTGGCTGCAATGGTGGTCGGGATGATTGGCTTTGAGATGATCGAGCGAAAGCCTTAACGCAAACTGCACTACGCTGCGCTGCAGCATTGAAAGTTTCAGACTCGCCACACCTCTGAACAAAAAACGGCTGAGAGCGTGTTTAAATTGTTAGCTTATGAGTGCCGCTAACAGTGCTCTAACATTTCGCCCTCACCGGCGAAGTTTCACACAAGAAAAGATGAACACACCACATAAGCTGTTTAATAAGAATTTGGTTCTTCTGATTGTTTGCCAAGGCATCTTTCTCACCAACAACATCACCTTCATTGCGATCAACGGCTTAGTCGGCTTAAGCCTCACCAATATCGCGTGGATCGCAACCCTACCGATCATGGGCTATGTGGTCGGCGGTGCACTTGCAACATCGATCGTTGCAAAATATCAAAAGAAGCTTGGTCGAAAAAAATCTTTTCAAACTGGCTTGATCGTTGCGATCTTATCGTCGCTAGTATGCGCGTACGCTGCTTACTCTAAAAACTTCTGGATCCTGGTGGCGGGTACCGTCTTCGCGGGTTACTACAGCGCCAACGGACAACTCTATCGCTTCGCCGCCGCAGAACTTACCCACGCCAGTCTGCGTGAAAAAGCAGTGTCTTGGGTACTGGCTGGCGGCATTCTGGGCGCTGTCATCGGCCCCAATCTTGCCAACTGGACACGCAACAGTTTTGACACACCCTTTTTAGGCGCCTATCTCACACTCACCGTGGCGGGTTTCTTAGGTTTAGCCGTGATGCACTTCATTCAGTTTCCGGATGAGACCGAAGTCAAAAAAGAATTGCCACCCGGGCGCCCTCTTTCTGAAATTTTGCGTCAACCGGTTTTTGTCGTTGCGGTAATCGGCTCAGCGCTTGGTTATGGCGTCATGAATATGTTGATGGCCGCCACCCCGCTGGCCATGCAAATGTGCGGACTACCTTTCTCTGACACCGCATTGGTGCTTGAATGGCACGTGATCGGCATGTTTGCACCTGGCTTTTTTACCGGGTCACTGATCAAAAAATATGGCACAACCAATATGATGGGTTTGGGCGTCGTACTCAACGTCGTCTGTATTGGCATCGCGCTCATGGGCGTCGATGTTTATCACTTTTTGTTGGCGTCATTCATTCTGGGCGTCGGTTGGAACTTTCTGTTCACCTCTGCCACCACCTTGGCACTGACAGCCTACCGGCCTGAAGAAAAAGATAAAGCACAAGGCGCGATCAATTTCTTTGTGTTCACAACCATGGCAATCACCTCGTTTGGCTCTGGCGCGTTAGTCACTACAAATGGCTGGTCATTCTTGAATGCAGGGTCATTAATCCCGGTCTTGATTACAGGCTTTGCACTCTTTTGGCTGACACGTGCCAAAAAGAAGGCGGTCTGAGGTCATAAAAACCCGTCAACGAGTCTGAACGTTGAACAGACTCAAAAAAACACCAAGAGTCTTTTATCGAATCTTGGTGTTTTTTTTACAGCAATGATTTTTCTTAGCTTCTTGTCAAAGTCAGCACAAGTATTGTTTGACTGATTCCTGAGATCTTGAATGGCAAAAGTTACCTAACAAGCTTCGCCATTTTTTTACAGCAGAAGCAATCGTGTCATCAGGTTGGCGACAACAGATGAATCACGCGGCTAGCAATAAACTCTTTGGTCTTGGCCGCGTAGGCCGCCATATGGGGTGCTGTTGAGTGAGCCTTCAAGGCATCCATGCTTTCCCATTTTTCAACCACAACAAAGGTATCCGGACCCCAAGGGGTTTGGATCGCAGGTGCATTTTCGGCATCAATCGCGGCACCGTACTCGATACAGCCCTGCTCTGCTTTAACTGCGGGTACGTTGGCACGAAAGTGCGTCAAAATCGTGTCGCGCATGCCAGGCTTGGCGGTAATCACTGCTAAAACATGAATCATGGTGTGGCTCCTTTATGGTTATTTAGAACTTTAATCAACAATCTGTCCGCCATCATACCCGCAAGCAATCCGACCCAACGCGATCCGCATCTCGGGCGAACTGACCTGATCAAAGGTCGATGCACTGCCAGCGCCCTTACCCCGCGCAAGAATATCGAGTAACACCTCTTGATCCAAGTGAGGCAACGCAGCCCAAAAACCACGACCCAGTTGTTGCGCCAACGCATAGTCAGGATGATTCACCTGATCTGGCGCGCGGCCGATTTCATACATGTGAGTCACATCGTCCCACGGTGCACGCTCAGCAGGCAGGCGGTCAAAAATCTCTGGGCACTCTTGCGCAACATAAAACCGGTTCAACGTATCAAACAAACGAAATTTATAACCATTGGCTAACAGCATTGGCTCGTAGGCATCCCAGGCGGGTTCGCCCTTGCCTGGGGTCACGGCCTCAGCCACGATCACTTTGGGGCGATAACGATTAAAGTCGTTCCCTGCCAACACATCGCTTTCAGCACCTTCAACATCAATCTTTAAAAAATCAATGTTCTGCACTTGGTGCTGCTCACAGAGCTTTGCCAACGTGAGCATTGGTAACGACAAGCGTTGATAATCTGCACCAAACTCTTTGGCGACATCGGCATGCAGTTCGATGGTTGTTGAAAAACCATGTAAGCGATTGACATGAAAAAAATCGACCTCGCCTACCTCGCGCCCAACCAAGCCTTGATAAAGCGTATCGCGTGGTCGAATCTTTTTGTACAAAGCCGCCAACTCAGGGATGGGTTCGGCAACAATGCCGTTCCAACCACGTTCGTAGAACCAAAGCGAAACATTGTCTGCGACCGGATGGCCGGCACCGATATCGATGTAAAACCCACGTTCTTGGCCCGCAAAGGCTAGCGCAAGATGGTAATCCTCAAGATTTTGTGTATAAGACAATGGCATAAGCAGCGCCTAGATAGTGGTGCGAGAGACATGAAAATATTGCGATAAACTGCATCATACTCAAAGGTTCACCACCATGCCTCTACCTTCTAAAGCCCTCACCTCTTTGCCTGAACAAATCCCTTTGCAGGATGAGCTCCCTTTTCATACTCTCAGGTTTAGATCCCCATTACCAGGCCCGCGCTTAATCGTGACGGCAGCCGTCCATGGCAACGAAACCTGCGGCACGTTTGCGCTGAAGCGTTTAGCGCAACAAATTGAAACGGGTGAAATTAAACTGCTGCGTGGTTTCTTAACCTTAGTGCCCGTCACAAATCCCAAGGCCTATCGCATACAACGCCGTGCGGGTGATCGTAATTTGAACCGACGCCTGGCGCCTGTTGAAACACCTAAAGAATACGAAGATCATCTGGCCAACTGGCTGTGCCCTTTGCTGGCTGAGCATGATGGCTTATTGGATTTACATTCGTTTCAAAGTGGCGATCGCGCCTTTGCCTTGTTTGGCCCAGCGAATAATACCGGTACGCTCGAGCCGTTTTCACAAGCCAGCACCGAAGAGGCACTGGTTCAACGTTTAGGCTGCAATCGCTTTGTGTACGGCTGGCTTGATACCTACGCAAAAGGAATCAAGCGACGCGCACTCGAAGTACAAGCGGGGCGTTTCACTGCCGGGTCAGTGGATATCGACACAGCCTACGGCGTGGGTACGACTGAATACATGCGCTCACAAGGCGGCTGGGCGATTACCCTTGAGTGCGGACAGCATGACGACATTGGTGGCCGTGACGTGGCGTATCAGGCGGTGTTGAACACCTTAAAACAAGTGGGTTTAATCCAAGGCGCCGCACCCAAACCGGCAACCGACTTTGAAGTACTGGGGCTCTACGATGTGTTTGATCGCTTTCATGCAGACGATCAGTTTTCACAAGTGTGGAAAAGCTTTGATCCAATCGCCAAGAACAGCTTAATTGGTACGCGCGCCGACGGTACCGAGCTGCATGCCGAGCAAGACTGCTTCATTGTGTTTCCCAACAGCAAGTCACAACCCGGGCAAGAGTGGTTTTATCTGGCGCGAGCCGGAGGGCGCCTGGGGCGCTAACCATGATCAAAATTTCGAACGTTTCAAAGACGTATGCTACAGGTTTTAGCGCTTTAAAAAAAATTAATCTTGAAGTCAAACAAGGCGAGATCTTTGCCTTGCTGGGCCCAAATGGCGCCGGCAAAACAACGTTGATCAGCATGATCTGCGGCATCGTGACGCCTAGTACGGGTACGATAACCATCGATGGCTTTGATCATCTTAAAGATTACCGGCAAGCCCGAGCGCGCGTTGGCCTTGTGCCCCAAGAAATTTCAACGGATATGTTTGAAACCGTTTGGAACACCGTCAGCTTTAGCCGTGGCCTGTTCGGCAAAGCCGCCGACCCTGCTTGGATCGAAAAAATTCTCAAAGACTTATCGCTCTGGGATAAAAAAGATAACAAAATTATTCAATTATCGGGCGGAATGAAGCGTCGGGTCATGATTGCCAAAGCACTCTCGCATGAGCCTCAAGTGTTATTTCTGGATGAACCCACGGCGGGCGTTGACGTGAGTTTAAGGCGCGACATGTGGCAATTGGTAAAGGCCTTGCAACAAACGGGCGTCACTATTATTTTGACTACCCACTACATCGAAGAGGCCGAAGAAATGGCCGATCGTATTGGCATCATCACTAAAGGCGAAATTCTTTTAGTTGAAGAGACCAGCCAGTTAATGAAAAAACTAGGTAAAAAAGAATTGGTGTTGCAGTTGGCGGCCCCTCTGAACGCAATCCCCGCCGCGCTCAGCCACTTCAGCTTATTGATCGCAAGCGATGGGCATGAGCTGATTTACACCTACGACGTCACCAGTGACGAATTTGGGATCACAGAGTTACTGTCGCGGCTTAATCAAGCAGATATCCATTTCAAAGACTTGCACACGAACGAAAGCTCACTTGAAGATATTTTCGTAAGCCTCACCACCCATAAGATTGAGTAATCATGCATTTGAATATCCACGCCATCAAAGCCATCTTCAATTTTGAGTTGTCTCGAACACGGCGCACCTTGATGCAAAGCGTCATCGCACCTGTCATCTCAACGTGTTTGTATTTTGTCGTTTTTGGCGCAGCCATCGGCTCGCGCATGACTGATATAGACGGGGTGAGCTATGGCTCGTTCATCGTGCCAGGGTTAATCATGCTGTCGCTATTAACGCAAAGCATTTCAAATGCGTCGTTTGGAATTTATTTTCCAAAATTTACGGGCACGATCTATGAATTACTTTCGGCACCGATCTCTCACTTTGAAATTGTTTTAAGCTACGTGGGTGCTGCCAGTGTCAAATCCATGTTTCTTGGTTTAATTATTTTGGCCACCGCCACGCTGTTCGTACCCTTGCGTATCGCACATCCGTTTTGGATGCTGTTTTTTTTGATTGGCACCTCGATCACCTTTAGCTTGCTGGGCTTCATTATTGGCATCTGGGCCGATAGTTTTGAAAAGCTACAAGTTGTGCCCCTGCTGATCATTACACCTTTAACTTTTTTAGGAGGTAGTTTTTACTCGCTTGAGTTACTGCCACCATTTTGGCAAAACGTCGCCTTGCTCAACCCCGTTGTTTACCTCATTAGTGGCTTTCGCTGGAGTTTTTATGATGCCGGCGACGTGAGCTTAGAGTTGAGCGTCGCAATGATGATGATTTTTTTAACCCTCTGCGTGGCAGTCATTGCCTGGATATTTAAGACCGGCTACAAACTCAAGAACTAGCACCAACATGCGTCGCTAACCATTGAGTGAGCACTGCCGTGCCCTGCAAAAAATCATCAATCGACATCGCTTCGTCGGGATGGTGACTCCCATTCGGGTTGCGAATAAACACAAAACCAAAAGGTATGCCGGCCGCACAAAACGCTGCCGAGTCGTGTGAAGCGGGGCTAGGCAAGTCGCAGGCCTTCATGCCTAAATGTGTTGCACAGTCACGCAATTGTTGGGTGATCTCGGGATCTGCTTTAGCAACTTTTGACGAAGCACGCACGCCAAAATCGAATTTCACGCCACGTGTTTTTTCAATTTGATCAACCGTCGCCATCAGTGCCTGCTCTAACTCTGCAACATCCGCATCGTCGTAGGCTCTGACATCCAAACTAAACTGAAACTCACCCGGTACGATTGTCATACCGTGGCGCGCAGGATTCGTATGAAACTCGCCAAAGGTACAGGCCATCAAACGCCCAGCCCGTTCCCACTGCTGCCATAGCGCGTCAAGCGCAACTGACAAGTCAGCACCCGCTAAGGCTGCATCGTGCCGAAAACGTCGACCGAGCCCAACATGACCATAGTCACCCGTAATTTTTACGCGCGGAAATCTAAAGTGTCCAGGTACCCCCGTACCGATCGCCAATGCATAACCAGTTAAGGCAAGGCTAGGCGCCTGTTCGATATGCAACTCTAAAAAGGCTTTTACATTTTTTGGGCTGAGGTACGCAACACCTTTCGCCATGGCCTCGGGGTCTGCACCTGCCTCGCGCATGTGTTCTTCGAGTGTGCGCCCGGTATCGATGCGTCGCTGCTGTAACGCACTCGCGGGCAAGGTTCCTAGGGCGCCACGACTTCCGACGTATGAGACTTGAAACCAGATACTTTCTTCGGCTCGGATCCCCATCACCACCACATCGCAGTTCAGCTTGATACCAGCCTGCTGTAGAGCCTGCACGGCAATTAAGCCTGCCATCACCCCGGCCGCACCGTCGAAGTTACCGCCACCCAACACCGAGTCAAGGTGCGAACCAATCACAATCGAGGGCGCCTGGCGATCAAGTCCGGGCCAAACCATATAGGTGTTGCGCATATGGTCGTGCCTGATCTCTAAACCTAGAACACGGGCGTGCTTTTCGACTAAATCATGGCCAAACTGCTCGCCCTTGCCGTAGGTGTCACGCGTGACTCCGCGATTGACAGCATCGGCGCTGCCTGCGCGTAAGTCATCGAATAGTTTGCTGGCTTGGGGATGTAAAGCGAGTACGTGATTTTTTAGAATGTGCATTTTCTTGGCGTTCAGCATTAAGCGATCGAACATTCTACTGTGCTGTCCAACCACCATCCACTTTGAGGCAAGTTCCTGTCACCATCCGGGCAGCAGGAGACGCCAAATAGGCGACGGCTGCCGCGATATCTTCAGTCTCAGCCAGATGACCGAGCGGAATCTTAGAAAATAAAAAGGCACGCTTCTCATCGGTGTTCACAACTTGCCGAACCAAGGGGGTATCCACAAACGTCGGGGCTACGCTATTGACTCGAATATTATGCTCGGCAAGCTCAATTGCCATCGCCTTCGTTAAACCTTCAATCGCATGTTTTGTTGTGCAATAGACTGTTCGATTTGGTGAGCCAATGTGCCCCATCTGTGAAGAGATGTGAATCACGGACCCACCTCTCTTGGCGCGATCGGGATCCTGCAACATCTTTTTAACCGCAGCTTGCGCGGCGATAAAACACGAGCGAATATTCAAATTGAGTAAATGATCAAGATGTTCATCCGATACCTCGATCATTGGCTCTGGAATATTGGTGCCCGCATTGTTTACCAAAATATCCAGGCGAGGCAATTCGTCGATAATCGCTCTGAGCGCTTTCGCGTCAATCACATCGCATTGCCGAATCGACGCCCGACCGCCAGCCTCAGCAATCTGTTGCGCAACCGTTTGAAGTTCGCTTAACGTACGCGACAGTAATACAACCTCAGCACCTGCCTCGGCTAAATAGCGAGCGATGGTCGCCCCAATTCCACGACCGGCTCCAGTCACAAGTGCAATTTGGCCATCTAAACGCAGACTTTCGAAGAAGCTCATTAGTCACTCTTTCTTGGGTTGACGTGCACACAAATGTTGATACTCACACTCACCTAAGCTCAGTTTTGATACAACAGACGTGGCAACCAAAGCGAAATACTCGGAAAGCCGATAATCATCGCAAGCGCCACAACCTGAATCACCATAAATTGCGCCATCCCGCGAAAGATCAGTGCCAGATTCCAAGAGGGCATGACGGTTTTGAGGTAGTAGGCCGACATCGCCACCGGTGGGCTCAAAAATGCTGTTTGCAAGTTAACCGCCAAGGTCGCACCGAACCATAACATCAGTTCGCCCTTTGACAGGCCAACGTCAAGCTTTTGAATCACGGGGATAAATATCGGCACAAAGACCAAAATAATCACTGGCCATTCAAACGGCCACCCTAAAAGAAAGACAATCAACATCACCAGCAAAAACTTGCCCATGCCAGGCAGCGGCAAATCATTTAAGAGTGTTTCGATCAAACTGGCCGAACCAAGTTGAACAAACACCGCACCAAAAATATTAGAAGCCATCACCAACAGCAACACCATCGCTGAGGTCAGCAGCGTGCTGCGAGCTGTTCCCTTTATTGCGGTCAACGTCAACTTGCCATAGAAGGCAGAGAGAATCATCGAACCAAGCGCGCCGCAGGCTGCGGCTTCGGTTGCCGTCGCTAATCCCGTCAAAATAGTGCCAAGCGTTGAGCCAATTAACAGCAATAAAGGCAAAATGCTAACGACTACCTCTTTAAACAAATTAAAGTTGTAGCCCATACGCTCTTCTTTAGGCAGCGGCGGACCAAGCTTAGGATTAATAAAACTGCGAATCAAGCAGTAAGCAATATAAAGAGCGGCTAATAAAAAGCCGGGACCAAAAGCGGCCGCATACAGCTTATTCACAGGTACGCCAAGCACCGGGCCCATCACCAATAACATGACGCTAGGGGGTATCAAAATGCCGAGCGTACCACCCGCAGCAATGGCACCCGCAGACATCTTCGCATCGTAGCCGGCCCTCATCATCATGCCTCCGGCCATGATCCCTAGCACGCTCACTGCAGCGCCAACAATGCCAGTAGCCATCGCAAACAGCGTCGCGGTCAACAGCACCGCTAAGTAAAGTGATCCGCGTATCGGAGCAAAGAGTTGCCTGAACGTGGCAAAGAGTCGGTCCATCAGGCCCGCCTGCTCACACATGTAGCCCATAAAGATGAACATCGGCACGGCCGGAACAATATCATCTTTCATCGACCCCCAAACTTGCAGATAGGTCAGATAAAACGTGCGATCGACACCCAATCCAATCGCACCAAAAACGATTGCAATGAAGAGCAGGGTGAAGGAAATGGAAAAACCAACAAAAATAACACTGACCATGCAGAACAG
>CANKOW010000058.1 GCA_947484295.1 Alcaligenaceae bacterium
GGGGGTTGTATCTTGCGTACCTAAACGGATTGTGACAAACGACGAGTTTGCGGCAACGTTTGAGCCTGAAGCTTTAGCTAGCGCACTGAAGATGATCGGCGTTGAAACCCGTCGCCACACCGATGCGTCGACAACCACAAGCGATTTGTGTATCACTGCGGGCCAGCACTTATTGCAACAATTGGACTGGGATCCCGCCTCAATCAACGCAGTCATTTTTGTATCGCAAACCCCCGACCATGTCTTGCCAGCAACGGCCTGTGTGATCCAACATGCATTGAAGCTATCGCAAGCAGGTATCGCGTTTGACGTGAACTTGGGCTGTTCAGGCTATGTGTATGCCTTGTGGTTGGGCATGACAATGATTCAATCGGGCGCTGCAAAGCGGGTTTTGCTGGCAGTTGGGGATACGGTCAGCAAGATTGTTGATCCTAAAGATCGGGCAACAGCCTTGTTGTTTGGCGATGCAGGCACGATGACCGCCCTCGAGGCCTCAAGCACCGGAGGGCCAAGTCATTTTGTATTGGGGTCTGATGGAGCCGGTGCGCAGAGCTTAATCGTGCCCGATGGCGCGTTTAAGCCTGCACCCATTAAAACGGATGCTGCAGGGCAGGTGGTCGATCAAAGCCACTTGTATATGGATGGCGGCGAGATCTTTAATTTCACTTTGCGTACGATACCGGCGTTAGTGGCGCGCTTGATGGCGATTTCAAACACAAGCGTGGATCAACAAGACTACTTTTTATTTCATCAAGCAAATTTGTTCATGCTCAATCACTTGGTGAAAAAGGTGAAGATCCCTAAAGAACGAGCGCCTGTCAATATTCAAGAGTATGGCAATACAAGCTCGGCATCGATCCCTTTGTTGATGACTTCGCGCCTGCGTGAGCCATTGCTAACTTCAACGCTGAAGCTGAGCTTGTTTGGTTTTGGGGTGGGCTATTCATGGGGCGGTGCAGCGTTGTCGGTTGGCCCGTTAACTTGTGTTGAGACCATCGAACAATGAATCAGTTTTCAGACACCTGCTTAACAGGCAAAACTTATTTAGTGACCGGGGCCTCGTCGGGCCTTGGGCAAGCAACTGCGGTGCTGATTGCCGCCTGCGGTGGCCGAGTATTGTTGGGCGGGCGTGATCTTGAGCGCTTAGAGCAAACTCGTGTAAAGCTTGATGGTCGCGCTCAGCACGTACTAGCGCCTTTCGCGTTGAAAGATGCGGACGGCACTGCGGATTGGGTCAAGGGTTTAGCAACTGAACATGGCTTGTTGAATGGAGTTTTTCATAGCGCGGGTACTGAGTTGATTCGACCCGTACGCTTGACCAAGCAAGAACACTTGGATGAAACCTTTCAAAGTAGCGTGTTTGCAGCGTTTGGTATTGCCCGTGCAGTCGGTCAAAAAAATGTCGTGCAAGAGTGTGCCTCAATAGTGTTGATGTCATCGGTGGCGGGTTCAACCGGTCAAAGTGGGATGACTGCCTATGCTGCAGCCAAGGCTAGTGTCGAAGGGTTAGTGCGAGCGTTAGCCGTCGAGTTGGCGCCCCGCCGTATTCGGGTCAACGCCATTGCGGCCGGCGCGATCAAAACTGCGATGCACGAGCGTTTAACTCGCAATAGCGGTGAGGCAGCCACACTAGAGTACGAAAAAGCCCATCTGCTAGGATTTGGTGAGGCAGATGATGTGGCTAACGCTGCGGTCTTTTTATTAAGCGATGCAAGTAAGTGGGTGACGGGCACGACCTTATTTGTTGATGGCGGTTACGTTGTACGTTAAGGGGCAGCCGCATGTCGTTCGACACTGAGATCTTTACGCATTATTGGCACCTTGTTGGCCACCGCCAAGAACTGGCAAATCCAAACGACTTTGTTAAATTTGATACCCCTTTGGGTGACTTGGTGATGTTCAATGACGAAGGCACACTTGTTGCCTTTGATAACAAGTGCCCGCATCGTGGTGCCAAAATTTATGCGCAAGACTTTGGGCAGCAGCCATATGCCTGTGACTACCATGGTTGGAGCTACCGGAACGGCGAAGTCATCATCCCTAACCCGGCGCAGTTTGCAGCATGCAACGCCGGCAAACCTGTTTTGAATACGTATCACTTGGACTGGTGCGGCGATTTTTTATTTGTTGGCGTTACTCCGCTGACTAGCTTGGCAGAACAGTTGGGCGGTTTGGTTCAGACGCTGGAAGACATTTCATTCAATATTTCGTCACGAGAAGATTTCAATCGTTATGCGTTTGGATGTGCGTGGCCGATTGCTATCGAAAACGCTTTAGAGCCGTATCACATCCCTTTGATACATTCGCAAACCCTCGCTACGTTAGGCTTAGCTGAGGGTGAAAATATATTTGATGGTTGTAATTCGGTTTGGCAGGCGCCGGTGACAAACTCTCGCGTTGCGAAGCAGTTAGCTGGGTTGAAACGGCTATTTAATATCGATTACCAGCGCGAAGAATATTTGAGTATCTTTCTGTTTCCGTTCTCGATGATCTCATCGACCTTTGGGTACTCTTATTCATTGCAAAACTATTTTCCAGGTCGCGACCCATCGCAAACGTATTTTACGAGTCGCCTATACGCGGTGCCCGCCGCGTCAGGCAATGCAAAAAAAATGATCGAACCCTTTTTGGCATCGAGCGCAAAGGTGAATCGTCAAGTGTTTGAAGAAGACCACGCTGTTTGTAAAACGATTGCACCGGATGCGTGGACGATGGATCCCTTGCCTTTCGCCTCCACGCTTGAGTCAAAGATTGTGTATTTTAGAGAACAGTGTCGAGCATTTGTTTCGTTGAAAAGTGATCGCGATGTTTCGTGATGCCTTAGATGCTGATTTGCCGAATATCGCGACGATGGCAGATGCGAATGCGTTGTTAATCCCGCCCTTAGATCAAGCCGCATTTGTGAGAATGTTGCGGTGGCTGCACGAAGACGTTGTGATTGCGTCTGGCGTCAGGTCGACAGCTGATACAGCCGTTGTGTTAACAATCGCTCCGCGCCTGCAAATGGTGTACGAAGAAGAGCAAAAAATATTGGCGCATTTTGGTGCAATCCCCTTCGCAATGAAATTTGGCGATCAGCTCTTGTTAAGCTGCTTTGCCGCGAACATTGTGATTGACGAAAGTGCGCGAAAAAAAGCATTGTTTTTTCCGTTGCAAAAGCATTTTGTTGGCTTGCTTGGGTCGCTAGGCTACGATTTTTCGTATGGGTTAATGACACGGCCACCCGTGTTGAAACCGCATCTGGCGGTTGGTTGGAAAAAAATTGGTGAGCTAAAAGTGTTTGCTCGACCGGTGGCTGCGGGTCGGATTGTGAGCAAGTTGTTTCCTAAACTAGGTTTTCAACGAACGCTTGATTATTTATCGCGCCCCTTTCAGTGGCTGTTTGATGCGTTCACCGTCAAGGGGCGGCACCATGTTGAGCTAAGCGAGGTTGATCGCTTTGACGTATCGTATGAGGCTTTTTTAAGCAAATGGACCGCCAGCCAAGATATTGCCGCAGTACGCTCAGTTGATGCACTGAACTGGCGCTTTTGTGGCTTTGCTGAACGCCATTATAAAATCACGTTGGCTCGTCGTGCTGGCCAACTTTGTGGCTATGTGGTCACGCGCGTGATGCCGATGCAACAGTTTTTGACCTTGGCCGTCGTCGATTTGGTGGCAATGGATTCAGATCGAGAGACCGCATCTGCCTTGTTGAATCGTGCTGCAGCGCTCGCGAGAAAGGCAAAAGTCGACGTCTTAACGACTGCGTTTGCTGAGCATTATCAGTTTAGATCTCTGCTACGTCGCAAAGGTTTTATTGAAACGCCAGAAAAATTCACACTGGTTACACGTGTGCCAAAAGCTAGTTCGCTTGAGTTAGATGCCAGTATTTTTAAGCGTTGGTTTATCAACTGGTTTGATCACGATTTTGTTTAGCCAGCTTGGCTGAAGAAGTTGTTATTATTCGCGGTGGGCTGTTCGTCATTCGTTATTAGTTTGTGTCTGATGACTATGCTCGCTTGGCGCTGAGCGAAAGCAACTGGCTATCGATCTGCTGTCGCAAGTGGGCATATGTGCAAAATTTTCTGCGTTCGTAATATAGCGGCCCCTTGTGCGGGCGCTGCTGAACACGAGCACTTGAAATAGGTTGTGTGCGCTGTGTGCCCCAAAACGCATAGTGCAACAACATAAACGGAAATAAGCCAAGCCAAGTCACCGCTTGCGATGGATACGATAAGCAGTAGCGTAAAAACTTAAAGCGATTTGACCAAGACACTTTGTTCGACTGAATCGGCCCATTAGCCTCAAGAGGTAAAAAGACTCTGAAGAAAGGCCCGATGCAATCAAACGCGTTGTACAAAGCGTATTGCCAGGTGTTGTGTTCTATGCCTAGCTTCAGTGCAACGGTAACCCCCAAGGCATGCAGGGCGTCATGGTCGTGATGTCCACCCTCCCAAGCGGGTAAATACATTGCGCTGATTGAGTTGTGCTCGGCAAGAAAAGCTTCAAGCCATTTTTGCGCAGACGTTAAATGATTGAGTAACTGACCATCTTGAATATGAAGCGCTTCGCCCGCAAATGTAATGTCGCTTTGGTTGACGCCTAAGTGACCTAGTACAGCGAGCGATTCTTGATTGCGACGCGTAGTAGATTGGTCGTTTGCTGCACCATCAGTCAGATAAGCGCACAGCACGCGATGGCCTGCTTGCTGTTCATCAAGAATTTTTTGAAAGACGCCCGCTTCATCATCTTGATGCGCGAATAAGAAAACGGCGACGCTTTGGCTTAGGTTCATTTAAGTTTGATGTTCATCACTGCTTAGTCGGTGACAACAAAATTCGATCTTGGCTTAGGCGCGTAATTTTATAAACGCCAGACTCTTTACCACGACCTTCAGGTGCAAACAGCTCAGCATTTTCTGCCCAAAATCTAGCATCAGCATGATAGATCGCAATGTACGCATAACCTTGCAGAAAAAAGCCCAGCGGGCGATCGCACGACCAGACGTCGCCTGCGTCATATTTTTTTCCGATCGACCAGCAGTCAACGGGAGGATAGGGCAACATGGCATAGTCAAACAAATGACGCTCATAACCGTTGGTATTTTGAGCAATGAAGTAGACTTTCTCACCCGGTTTGATATGTTTTATGACCTCATCCGCTAAGGCTTGAGCTTTTTTCTTTTTTTCGAAACTGGCTTGATCGATGGGTGTACGGCGGGCATCGGTATAAAACTTTGCAGGGGCAAAGGCAAACGCTAGTGATAACCCTAGCAAGGGCAAGGTAATCAGATAGCGCGGGGCAAAGCGTGAAATTGTGGCCATCAATAGGGGATAGCTCGCCAACCCCCAGGCTAACAGGTAAGTCATTGAATAGCGATCAAACGAGGCGAGTCGTGTGCCTTCGTACTCGGTAAAGTAGGTGAGATACAACCAGAGTAATAACAACAGATAGCCAAGCGCACCAGCAAACATGCCGCCAACCGAAAGCAACATGGTGATGCGCCTTGAGCTAGGCGTCAGCGCAACAGCCAAGGCGCCGATCACAACAATCGCGGCCACGACACCTGCCAGTGAGAGGTTGAACGATTGGCTGCTGAAGCTGCCTGAAAAATAGTCTGGTTTGAAGGCCTGAAAGATGAACCCTGACACAGTAGTGCCAAGCCGGCTTTGAAACGCGGCTTCGGTAAAAGTTTTAAGCGTAACGTGTAGGGGTTCGTTTTTTGAGCTGCCAATGACGCTGACATACCACTGCCATGAACGCAGCACAGCGAAGATTGCTGCAACGCTGATGAAAAGAGCCGTGCCCGTTTGTGTGAGCCTTTGGCGTATTGTGATTGCGCTTGCTGCGGCTTGAGAATTAAAGACGTTTACACAATACAGCGCTAGGCATAGGGCTGCAAAAACAGTTGCAATGTCTTTTAGCAACACAAAGCCACAAAGGCAAACGGCAAGCACTATGTCATCGATGCGGCCGCTACGAGGCTTCAGCGCAAGGCCTAGGCACCCGGCGAATACACTTGCCAGCATTGGGTCAGCGTAGATTGTGGTGTAGTCGAAGTGAAAAAAGTAGATGACAGGTAGCAGAGTGAGGAACACCAATGCTGCCCAGGTGATGCGCGTGATTAGCGCGCCCACAAGCGCAAGTAGGCCGCTTAATAAAAAAATATTTTGAGCGACCAGTAAGTGCTTTTCAGACCACCAGCTAGATTTGGTGAAATAGTATTGAAACAGCTGTTGTCCGGGTGGGTAAGAGCGCAAGCTCATCGGAGAGTTTGCGTTTAACAGCGCGTCGGTATCATAAATAAGTTTTTGCGTTTTGGCCCAGCCACCGACCTCATCCCAGGCCAAAAAGACAAAATCCTTTGGCGTGGCGGTAAAGGCGATCACAAACGGGGCTGCAAATATGACTAAGCTTAACCAGTTGAGGTCTGGTTTAGGTAAGCTTTTACGTTGTTTGTAGAGGGCAATGGCACCAAGCACCATGCCCAAAATTAGCGCGGTACGAGCACCTAACTCAAGCAAACCAAGTATTGCAAAGCAGTAAATAAAGGTCGTGACAAAGCAGGCCCAGAGCAGCGGGGCAAGCAACGGCCTGACCTTGAGCACAAGTACCGCAAACCCCAGGTAACCTAAGGTCGACAAAATTAGTGGTAAAAACTTAAGGGCCATCAAAGATCCTTTAGAGCGGCTAGTCTGAGGCGGCTAAGTTTATGGCTTGACTAAGCTTTGCGGGGCAATTTTAAGCCGATCTGCGTCAGCCTGACTAAAAACCTATTTTGTCATTCATTAGGTACTTCATTAATGTGGTTTGAAAGGTCACTTCAACGATGTCAAGCATGAGTGCACAGCCCGCAGCAACCTCGGTGCTCTTGCCGACCCCGACGGGCTTAGGTTGTCGCGTTGAGTATGCCTTGTTGGCGTTGCTCTTTTGTCTTGGCTTTTTTGGCTATTTGATGCCTGCGCTGGGGTACTTCACCATGATCCCTGGGGATTTAGGGGATGCCCGCTTTAACAGCGTGATCCTTGAGCATGGGTATCAATGGTTAACAGGCCAAACACCACACTTGTGGAGCCCAGGTTTCTTTTACCCGTTTGAGCGAGTGTTGGGCCTGAGTGATAACCATTTTGGCTCGGTCTGGTCTTACGCCCTTTTGCGCGGGGCTGGCTTGACCCGTGAAATGGCCTACTCGGGCTGGTTTCTTGTCGGTACCGTCTTGAATTTTTGGGTCTGTTGGTGGGTATTGAAACGAGAGGGGTTTGCAACGGTCGCCGCGGGTGCCGGGGCTTTTGTGTTTGCGTTTGCGCTGCCGATGCTGCATCAAGAGGGGCATGCCCAGATGGTGTATCGATTTGCTGTGCCTTTGGCCGTGTTTGCGGCGTATCGGGGGCTAGTGCATAAAGACATTGCGGCGTTGGCACAAGCGGTGTTTTGGTGCGGCGTCCAGTTTTTGTGCTCGATTTATTTGGGTGTTTTTTTGGTTTACTTGCTGATTGCGGGTTTCTTCGCTTATCTTGCTGTGAACGGGATAGCAGGATTTCCGAATCGAGCGACTCTGCGTTGGGGCATCGAGAATGACCGCCACAGTCTCTGGATGTGGGTTGGTTTCGCATTGGTTGTCGGAATTGCGGTAATACTGTTGCTGCGCCATTACCATCAAATTGCAAGTGATTTTGGGGTGGTTCGCCCTTTGGATGACCTTCGGGCATTGCTGCCAAGACCTGTAAGTTATTTGCTTGCCGATAACTCGCAACTGACGCGCTGGGTAGGTGCGGGAGTTATGCCGTTTGCAGAGAGACCCGAGCACCAAATGTTTGTGGGGATCGGTGTTTTGATACTGGTTGCAACGGGTTGTGTTGGAATGTTTCTGGGGCAGGCGGTTTCTGCCCATTTGCGAAAACTAGCCTGCATTGCAGCCCTCACATTGACCTTACTAGTGGCGCTAACGTTATTAGTTAGAGATTTTTCGGTCTATTACTGGTTGCTGAATGTGCCGGGCATCGCAGCGGTTCGAGTCGTATCGCGAATAATCCTGGTGATGTTGCTGCCCATTGCGGTGCTTGTTGCTGTGGGCGTGGAATGGTTACGAAGTCGATCCTCACACTCTTGGTACATCAGAACTATCGTCGTGTTGTTTGCGTATCTAGTCGTAGCGGCAGAAACCATGCACTATCAGCCCAAAAGCTTTACGGTTCAATCGTGGCTTGATCGGCAAGACGCCTTGCAGTTAGCTATTGATCTCCCCCCGTCTGGCGATACGATCTTGTATGTTACCCAACGGAAATCAAAGCCCTTTTACATCACTGAGCTTGATGCCATGATCTATGCGCAAGACCATCATCTATATACCCTCAATGGGTATTCGGGTAGCACGCCTCCCGGCTACGCCTACCCAGACCCCTGTCTGCCTGCAGATACCCGCTTAAAGGGCTATTTTACGTTCAGAAATGTGCCAGAAGCTCGTCAGCAAGCGCTCTTGAGCCAGCTAAAAACGGTGGCACTAGAGCCGTGCGCTAAGAATTAAGCAGCCGGGCGTGATTTAATGAGCCTATGCCGACACTATCGCAGCTAAAGACCCCCGTTGCCTACATTATTTTCAATCGTCCACGCCACACCCGCGAGACGTTTGCGGCCATTCGTGCGCAGCGACCTGAAACCCTGTTAATCATTGCCGATGGCCCGCGCGAAGTTCACCCAACGGATGCAGAACGTTGCCGCGAGACGCGCGAAATTGTTGAGCAAATTGATTGGCCGTGCCAGGTTTTAAAAAATTATGCCCAGCAAAATATGGGTTGTAAAAAGCGGGTGAGCTCTGGCTTGGATTGGGTGTTTGAGCAGGTCGAACGCGCCATTATTATTGAAGATGATTGCCTGCCGAATGATGATTTTTTTGTCTTTTGCGACACCTTGCTTGATCGTTATGAGCATGATGAGCGCGTTTGGGTGGTGACAGGTAATAATTTTCAACGTGGGCAAACGCGTGGTGATGCCGCGTATTATTTTTCAAAATACAACCACTGCTGGGGTTGGGCCACCTGGCGTCGGGCATGGCAACATTACCGAGTGCATATGCCCTTTTGGCCCGAGTGGAGCACTACGGCCGATTGGCGTCATAAAACGCTTGATTCGGTTGAGCGTAAAGTTTGGTCCGGATTTTTGGATCGGGTCAAAAACGGCGAAATTGATACTTGGGATTATCAATGGACCGCGTGTGCCTGGTATTACGGGGGTTTGACCGCCACCCCTAATGCCAATCTTGTCACCAATCTTGGCTTTGGGCCGGATGCGACACATACCGTTGCAACAGGCGATCAAGAGGGCGTGCCGGCCCAAGCCCTTGGCCCGTTGACTCACCCCACGGTCATTCAACAGGATCGCACCGCTGATCGGTTTGTGTTCAATCATCACTTTGGCGGCCTTGAGCATCCTGATCGCTGGCGTAGCCGGTTAAGATGGCGCCGAGATCAACTGCTGCGCGCACCCCAGTGGTTATTGAAAAAAATAAAGAGTTTTGTGTAGCGAGTTTGCGTAAGCGACTAAACGCCGCGCATCTATCAAAAGAGGCTTGCCCTTGAAGGTTCTGCAAATATCGACTGAAGATAATACGGGTGGCGCTTCGCGCTCTGCGTATCGATTGCATCAGGCGATGTTGCAAGAAAATATTGACTGCGACATGCGTGTGTTGACGCATGAGACCGCGAATACCCGTGTGATCGCAGGCCGCGCACCCAGGTCATTTAAGCAAAAAGTGCAAGCGCGACTTGAGCAAAAAATTCGTGAGTTTACAAACCGAAAGTGGCACACGGATAATCCAATTCTGCATTCTTTTGGCGAACAGAGCGCCGGCATTGTGAATGAGTTGAACGGCTCGAGTGCAGAAGTGTTGAATTTGCATTGGGTACCAAAGCTATTGTCAATTAACGATATCGGGCAATTGCAAAAGCCTATCGTCTGGACCTTGCACGACATGTGGCCGTTTTGTGGTGGCGAACATTACACACCCGATTTTGCAGAGGCACGGTTTCGGCTTGGCTATCTTGAGGGTAACCGACCAGCAACCGAGCGCGGGCCAGATTTAAATCGTCAAGCTTGGGAAGCAAAACGCTTGGCTTGGCGTAATCAAAATTTTGTCTTTGTGTCGCCCAGTCGCTGGATGGCCGAGTGTGTTGAAACCAGCGCTTTGTTTCGCGATCAAAAAATCAGCTCACACGTGATTGCGAATCCGCTGGATACCGAACACGTGTGGCGTGCGATTCCAAAGCTTGCTGCGCGTCAACTCTTGGGCTTGGTTACGGATAAAAAATATCTGTTGGCAGGGTCTGCGGGTGGTATGGCGCACAACAAAGGCGAAGATTTATTACCCCAATTGATGGCACAGCTTGAGGGTGTAGCACCTGGAGCGATTGAGTTGTTAATTTTTGGGCGTTATCGGCCTTTGCCAACCGAGCAGTGGCCTTGCAAAGTGCATTGGCTGGGGTCGGTGCGTGATGATTCAGTGATGGCTACGATTTATTCGGCAGCAGACGTGATGATTGTGCCGTCGCGACAAGATAATTTGCCAAATACAGCGGTCGAGGCGCAAGCCTGCGGAACACCCGTTGCAGCGTTTAACCTAGGCGGTTTGCCTGACATCGTTACGCACGAGAAAACGGGCTGGCTCGCCCCGCCGTTTGAAGTTGAAGCGATGGCAAAAGGTGTCTTGTGGATGCTGCAAGACGCAGAGAGAATTGCGATGCTATCGAGTCAGTCTAGAGCGCTTGCAATTGAGCGTTATAGCTCGGTAGTGGTGGTGCAGCAATATTGCAAGGTGTATGACGAGGCATTGCGCAAAGGCCGTTAATTAAAATTCAAGAGCTAATCCTCTAAAGTTTAATCAGCGCAAATTTCTCGTTTTCAAACACCACGCCGTTGGATGTTGCATTTGAAAACTGAGAATAAATCTGCGCCCAAGCCGTATTGAGTTGTTTGTTCAAGAGCAAATATTTAGCCTGATATTTTTGAAGCAACGCGGTACGTTCTTGAGCGGTAGTTTGTTGCTCAAAGAATTTAATGACATCTTCTCGGCGTTGTTCGGCATCTTTGACGAACGCAAGGGGATGGTCAGCGGCAACGACTTTTGCCTCAAAGCTGGGGATGAACCAACTGGTTTCAATGTCGGCGAACACAACAGACTGAGGCGAGATGTGGCTGGGCAAAAATAAGTAGTCTTTATAAATAATTTGATTAGAAACGGTTCTGCTTAACCAAACACTATTGCCAGCCGTTAATAGGCGGCTAATTGAAGAGGGCGCCCACTGCAAGGCCCAAAACAATAACAACAATAGAGTGGCGATTTGCCCAACGCGCGCTATTCGCGGTGCTGAGCCTTGAAGCCAACGTTCAAACTGAAAGGCCGCCACTGCGCAGGCAATTTGGATGACGATAATGGTGTAAGAAACAATACGACCAAACGAATAGCGTTCGGTGACATAGCCTAGCCCATAGATAATTGCCGTAGCCACAAAAATAATCAACAGAGGCCGCAGCGCTGGTTTGAGCAGCATCCATAAATACAATGGCGCCAGCAACATAAAGGGCCAGGTTCTGGTCAAAAGGTGAAAGTACATGTCACCGTTTGAGATGTCATAGACTTTAGAGGCACCTTGGAACAGTTCTAGGATGGGATAAAAGGGCCACCACGTTGCGATTGCAAGTGAAGCTACAAAAATAATGGCGATTTTGATTAAGGCTATGAATTGAATTGAGCGAGTGACTTGTTGGCCGCCTTGGGCCAACTGAGGTGCAAAAAGCTGAGCAAAAAATCCGATCAATAAAAATTGCGCAGTGAGTGGGTGAGTCAGTAGCACAGTCGTCGTCAGTGCGATTAACACTGCAAGGTAGAGGTAGTTGCGATCAAACTGATACCGAGCGTTAAAAGCGAGCCCCAGTAACGAGAGCCCACCAATAAAAGTTGAAGGGTAGGCTAAGTTCCAGAAAAATATTTCGTAATTAAAAAAACCACTATAGGGCCAGGGTTTGCCGCCCCATAGAAACAGGATCAATAGCAGGGCATAAAAGGTGAGTGTGTTGTTACCTAAGTGACGGCTTTGGAGAGTGCTTGTTCGATTGTGAATCTGAAGTGAAGAAATAAACGCATGTAAGCCGTAGCAAAACAAACAGAAATTAATGACCCCAAAAATAGATAGCGCCGAGATTGCGTCAAGCTGAAATAGCCGCGCAAACTGGGCGACGACAAAGGTGTAGGGGTTTAAAAAGGTATGTGCTGCGCTGACATTAAGTTGCGGGTGCCCGGGGTTAAAAGGGTGCCGAATCAGCTCACCGACGGCGGCACTGTGCTCCCAAAAATCCTCAACCCATATGCCTTGCAAGCAAAAAGTGACAACTTGTAATAACAGCAATAAAAATAGAATTTGAAAGCGGTGCGCGGCCAGCCAATCGATTGATTGATTAGCGAACTTAACAGCTTGATGGGTAGAAGATGCTTTTTGAAATGCCATTTAGGGTGCGCAGTTAAGCCAGTTGGCGGCACGCTGCATTGTAAGCGCGGCTTTTGTTGCGGTTGCGAGCGCAGGCGCTTTCAATTAGTCCGGAATCGGCCCGCTAGGCAGATCATCAAAGCGTGTTTTGCCTTTTTTAATCGAGAGTAAGGCATCACCATTTAATTGACCTTGCTTGGTACGTTTAAATTCAAAGTTGTAAGCCGACTGCGAACCTTTATCGCAAAAATTGCTGCTGACGCGCTTTTTGCCGTTGTACACAGCAAACCAGGGGTAATCCACCACTGCGACGCAGTTCATGCCGTCGCACTTCGTCAAGGCGTAGGTCAGTCCGTTGTGATCAAAATGTACCGTGGTGAAGCTGGCGCGCTGCTGGTTTTCTTCGGTGGCAAAAAAGGTTTTGTTTTTGAGTTCAGCAACTTGATTGTCTGTTTTGACTTCAATGTTGCCAGCTGAGGCGGCTTGCTTAAAGCGCAACCACTGCAGGCCTTTTTTATTGTCGCCGCCGCAATAGGCGATGGCTTCGCCTTTGATCTGACAGCTGAACAGCACTTTTTCGTTTGGTTCGCAGGCGTTGCTTAGAACGGGGGCGGTTTGCGCCAGGCTCCAAAGCGGGCTCAAGCACAATAAGGCAGCGGCAAGACGTTTCATGGCGGATGTTGAACCTCAGGTTAAACAACAAAGTCTCGGGCTAGGCTGGCAATAAGTGATTCGAGCGGATTGACACGTAACGCAGAATAGTAAAGGAATATTTATCTTTTTGACACTGATTGTTGCATTGAACAGTCTTGGCGCTGCACGCCGAGGAACTGAGTCTGTGTAGGTTTACGACAATTTGAAGATACATTAAGCCTTAATTTATCTTGGCTTTGAATTGAGTTGCTTGACGAAGCATTGGGAAATCTGATTTGCAACGATCGCCGAACCACTGGGGTTGAAATGGCAGTCATCAATCAAATGGCCTGTAGTCGCTGCCAGTGCGGTCGAAAGATCGCAGCTATTATCTGGCGCGCGCTGCAAGAGCCATTTGTTGTAGGTTGAAGCGATGCGTCGCATGTCGGCAAAGTCAACAGAGTAAGACTCGTTAGGCGGCGTCATCCAAAGCCGGCGGGTCAGATCTGCGCTAATGTCGGGTTGGTAGGCGTTGGGCTGATTCACAAAAAGACATTGAATAGAGGCTTGTTTACATAAAGCCATAATATCAGCGACTGAGTCGCTGTATTCTGCAGTGACTTCATTGATCTCTAAGCGACGCCAATCGTCGCGGGTCACGCTGTGATTTTGATTGTAATAATACGATCCGTCGTTTTTGATCACAATCTTTTTGCCAATCACGCGCTGTATTGATTTCCAAAGAATCGATTTCGTTAAATCAAATGTCTGAAAAATATCAATTTTTTCTTTTGAACTTCGCTGGATAGGAGGTTGGCCCGCATCTTTGGCGGCTTTATCCTGAGCGATTTCTTGTGAACGTATCGCAGCTTTGATGTGGTGATTCCAATCGTTGATGCCCATTAAAAATATGGCGGCATCGGGTTTGTATCGCAAGATATGTTCAAGAGTTTTGTAGTGGTGGGGTGCCCTTAAACCCGCAAAGCCTGTATTGATGACTTCAACGTCTTTGCCCAGGCTTTTGGCCAATTGGCCTTCTAAAAGAGCAGACCAAGTTTTTTGGTCGTCCGTGTAGATTTCTTCTGTTGTGCTGCCGCCAATGGTAAACACGCGATACGCATTACCCTTATTTTGGTAGTCAATTTTTTTGGTGGTTCGAAAGCCTAAAGCATCGGTAGAAATATTTTGAACGCCTGTGAACCCAGGCATCCCATCACCGACCACTTCGAGTCGGTAATCCAAATTGGCCGGTAAGGTGAGATACCCCGATGGAGTGCGCTTAAAGTCAACTGGTGTAATCGCGAAATTAACTAACAGCAGTAGCCACAGGGTGATCGATACGCTGGCAAATTTACCGGTGAAGGCAGAGACCACCATCAAGATGAGGGTCGACTCAATAACGGCTAAGGCAATGATTCTTGAGGGGGATAAAAACCCCGCCACGGTCTGAACAGAAATCAGAAGGCATACTTGTAGAAATGCGATGCAGGCTAAGGCCGCCCAGTGTTTCTTGCTCATAAAAACAGCATATGTAGTTAGTCAAAAAATTTAGAAGGTACAGCGCCTAGCGTGTCCTTTTACATCGTCAAAGATAGTACCCCACTGGACAATGGCTCAGAGGCATGCGGCGCTTGTGATGGCAAATCGTTCTGACGCACGCCGGCAAGCGGTCGAGATTGATATTCGAGAGTCTCTTTACAAATCTAAGTTTCAACTTTAGATTTGTAAGGATTGACCTTTTTGTTAAGAAACGTTGAGCTTAAGCTTCTCAAAAACCGTCGTAATCCGCTCGGCCGCTATCCCATCCCCATAAGGGTTATGCGCTTTAGACATGCTTGCGTAAGCCGTCTCGTTGTTCAGTAGTTCGGATACATGCCGCACGATTTTGGCGGTATCCGCGCCCACCAGCCTAACCGTGCCTGCCTCAACCGCTTCGGGCCGCTCAGTGACCTCGCGCATCACCAACACTGGTTTGCCTAAGCTAGGCGCTTCTTCTTGAATCCCGCCACTGTCAGTTAGCACTAAATAGGCGTGCTTTAGCAAAAACACAAAGGGTTCGTACTCAAGTGGATCAATCAAGTGGATATTTGGCTGGCCGCTAATGAGTTCGAAAACGGGTTTTTGGACATTGGGGTTGAGATGCACGGGGTATACAAAATGCACCTCGGGGTGCGCTGCGGCCAGCTGGCGGATGGCTTCGCAGATCGCCAAAAACCCGCCGCCAAAGTTTTCGCGCCGGTGACCGGTGATGAGCACAAACCGCTGTTTAGGCCAGTTAAAGGGTAGGCGTTGGTTTAAAAACGCCTCGAGCTGGGCGCCTTTGGTCGGATCGGATTCGATTCGCTTCAGTACCCAAAACAAGGCGTCGATCACGGTGTTGCCGGTGACGGTGATGCTCTGGTCAGGCGTGCGCTCGTCTAAAAGATTTTGGCGACTAGACTCGGTAGGGGCAAAATGCCATGTTGCGATCTTGCTGACCACCTGGCGATTAAATTCTTCAGGAAACGGCGACAGGATGTTGTGGGTGCGTAAGCCGGCTTCGACGTGACCAACAGGGATCCCAGCGTAAAAAGCAGCGGTGGCCGCCGCATAGGCTGTGGTGGTATCGCCATGCACAAGCACGGCATCGGGTTTGTGAGTTTTTAATACGTCGCGCATGCCTAGTAATACAGCGCTTGTGACGTCAAACAGGTCTTGCCCGGCCCGCATCAGGTTGAGGTCGATGTCGGGGGTAATTTCAAAGATATTGAGGACTTGATCGAGCATTTGCCGGTGCTGGGCAGTAACACACACGATCGTTTCAAAGGTGGGGTTGGCCTTAAACGCATGCACCAATGGCGCCATCTTGATCGCCTCAGGGCGCGTGCCGAACACGATTAGGATTTTCATTGGGGTGGTGGGCGGCAAAATAGGTGCGTCACAGTCGAGAGCCTAGAGTTAAGCGTATTGGGCTCAAATTTAGCCGATCTTGGGCGGCTGTGCTCTTTTTGTCTAGGTGGATGGCTTTGGCACACCTCTAAATCGTCGTGAGATTACGGTAAAATTTTGCCTTAGTACAGAACCAGCCGCCCTCAGGTGACACCTAACAGAAAGCACAGACTTTCGACCTGCTTGGTGGCTATTTTTTTGGTTGTGAGTTGTTTGAAAAAAGTACAAGAAGTTTCGCTGAGCCCCTGGAACTTTCACTGCTATCTGACCCAACGGGGCGAGCATGCGACAAAAAAATGGCGCGCTCAACTGACGAAGTCAGGCTTGGCAAATCTGGATCGCGCGCTAGAACACCTCAGGGTACAGCCCGAAACGGCGTGGACGCGACCGCAAGCAAGTCCTTTAGGAAATCACATTTTTATGATACATTTTCGAGATGAAAATCGAACGCAATGGCGTTTATTTGGACACTTTTATGAGCCACACCACGCTTTTGTCACAACGCTCGGGGGCACCGAGCGCGATCAGCAATACTTACCTCACAACTACGTCGAAACTTGCCAACAGCGCAAGCAAAGTGCGGATCGTGACTTCTCATCCGTCACCGAGCCTTGCTTGGTCTTACCTTGCCTCGCCTGCCAAAATCCAAGCAGTTCGTCAGGTAAAACAGGACAACCCGCTATCCAAGTACCCAAAGTGGCGCGACGCCGAGTAC
>CANKOW010000059.1 GCA_947484295.1 Alcaligenaceae bacterium
AGCAACCCCAACAGGGCTAAGCCCAAGGGCAAATATTTTTGTGTGTTTACGTTTGTCATGCCAGCTTCTTATTCAAATCGCTCAATGCGCTCACCCAGCAAACCACGCGGGCGCAACAGCAGAACCAAAATCATCAATACATACATTGAGGCTTCAGAGGCAGGCGGATAAAAGAAAGTTGTAATGCCTCGCACAACCCCCACCAAGACCGCGGCGAGCACAACACCCCAAAAACTTCCCATGCCGCCAATCACCACCACGACAAAAGCTGCCGTCATGATTTCGGCACCCATCGCAGGGTGCACACCTGCCAGAGGGGCAAGCAACACGCCGGCTAAGGAAGCAAGACTGACGCCCAACACCACGGCGCCTGTCATGTAGTGATTTAAACGAATCCCTAAGACGGCGACCATGTCAGGGCGTTGGGTGCCCGCGCGCACCACGCGACCAAAGGCAGTCTTATTTAACAAAAACCAAAGACCAATCATGGCACCGATCACCACCAACAACATCACGAGGCGATAGCGCGAATAAATAAAATCACCCAATACGATCTGGCCTTTCAAGGCTGATGGAATCGAGTACGCCAACGGGCTCGATCCCCAAATCATACGAATGATTTGCTCGGCGATCATCGCCAAGCCAAAGGTGAGCAACAGACCTAAAATCGGATCGCTTTGATAAAAGCGACGCAACAAATAACGCTCGAACGCGATGCCTAACAACCCCACCAACACGGGCGAAAGCACCAACGCCCCGCCAAACCCAACGTACTGCGTCAATACGACAGCACCGTAGGCACCCAACGCATAAAACGCACCGTGTGCCAAGTTGACGATTCCGCCCAAGCTAAAAATCAACGAGAGCCCAAGCGCGATCAGCAGGTAATAGCCTCCAATCATGAGGCCATTTAAAACTTGTTCTAAAAAAAAGATGAATTGCATCGACATTCAAACCATAAAAATAAAACGACTCCCGTAACCTTGTCAGATCACGGGAGTGAATCAGCCTACAGAAGGCTTAGAGGCAGTGTGAACCCGCTTAAGTAATATTGCAGGGATTCTCTTCGCGCGTTGGTGCAATGATTTCGAGTGATTCATTGGCGTTAGGCACTGTGGCGCCCAATTGCAAGAAATCCCATTTGTCACGCGCCGCACCTTTTTTCTTGGGTGTCAGCGTGTACATCTGTTGCATCAGCTGATGATCCCAAGCACGGAAATAACCAGGGCGAGTCTTCATGATGTCAAACTGTGCGCCTTTTTCAAAGTTCTCAATGACTTTCATTGAGTCGGTCGATTTCAGCTCATTCATGGCCTGAGCCATAATTTTCATGACGGTGTAATCGCCCCACGCTTGGTTTTCAGGCGGTTTGCCCTGACGCTTCATAAACTCAGTAACAAAAGCTTTTGAGCTCGGCGAATCGACATCATGGTGCCACGGCACAGGCCACGTCCCCAAGAAGTTATCGGCACCAGCACCCCAGGCCAAGGCGGTATCAAAACCAAAACCAGCGATCGGGAAGGGCAGGCCGTACTCAGAGTATTGCTTCATGAAGCTGGTAATCTGCGTACCAGCCAGGTTAGAGATCACGATATCGGGTTTAGCCTGACGAATCTTCAACATGTAGGCCGAGTAGTCAGTCGCGTCTGTTGGCACTTTATCTTCGCCGGCGATCTTGCCACCCTGCGCTGCTAAAAAGCGGCTAGCGACGCGTGTCAGATCATGACCAAACGCATAGTCAGCTGTCAAGAAATACCATGACTTACCTTTGACCATTCCTTGTTGCAGCAACGCACGACCTAACGTGTTCACGTACATCGAGTTTGCGCACTCAACGTGAAACATAAACTTGTTGCAGCTTTTGCCACGCAGCTCGTCAGAATTACCACCGGTATTGATAAAAATCTTTTTGTTACGCAACGCTACTTGGCTGATCGCCAAGCCTGAGGCCGAGTTAATCTCACCTAGCAGGCACATCACGCCATCGCGCTCAAACATACGCTGGGCTTTACTTGCAGCCGTGGCTGGATTCACAGAGTCTTCTGAAATGAGCTCGACCTGACGCCCAGTGATGCCACCCGCTTTGTTGACCTCGTCTACGGCCTGCTTGATACCCATCGTGCCATACTCACCGAGTGGGCCTAAAAAGCCGGTCAGGGGGGTTAAGTGACCAATACGGATTTTGTCAGACTGCGCTTTGACAATCGCAGGCAAGCCCAACAGGGCCATCGCACCCGCTGCTGAACCCGCTTGCAATAGCTGGCGACGTGATTTTGATGCTTCGTTCATTGCTGCTCCTCGTTTTGTTGTCGGGGTTCTGGCGAACCGCACGTTGAGAACCTAGAGTGGCTTTGAGTGCAGACTCAAATGCGCAGGCTACGCCCTCTTGACTATAGGAGCCAAGTCGCCATTCGTCAACGCCAAAGACATAGCGCTTACCCTAGGAGCAAGCACTCTTTATGAAAAGTTCCAAAACTCTTGCATATTTTCAAATTGATCGATTGAATCAATTCGTGCAATCAACTTGCGGGCCTGTGGCTCAGTCATTGCATAGGGCCCGCTGGTCAGGCAAATCATGGCTTTTGCCCTAATCTGCGCATCGTCTAGAGGACTGGCAGGCGTACCCGGAATCTCATTCACCGTGCAGCGCAACACCTCTCCAGCCTTTGTTTGAAGGATCACGGTCGCTGGGGTAAATTTTCCTGATTCCGTTTGATCAATTTCAATCTTGATTTTCTGAATACATTCCATGACCGCAGGGTCTAGCACTGCATCGATATCGATATCCTGCAATCTAAAAGACCCACGCAGCAGGATGCTTGCAATGGAATACTGCACACTGAATTGCGCAATAACCTGAGGGCTATCGCCAAGCGCAAATTGCGCCCCGACCAGGCGGTTCATGTAAGGCGTAATCCTCACCGTACAGCCCGCCAGTTGATCAATTGTTAATTGGTGCTGTGCAACAAGCCGCTCAGTCGCCACAATCGCGGCATGGTTACAAAAACAACTTGGGTAATTTTTTAAGGTTAGGGTTTGCAGCAAATATGACTGGCCTAAGCCGCCCAAGGTTCGTGCGCGATCGAGGGGCTCGTATAAATTATCGAAGCCTCTTTCACCTTCAAACATTTGCTTGGGTGCAGTAATGCCACACTGCGCCAAAAAGGCGGCCTCAACCCCATCCCGCGCTGCAAAGGCCGATTGCAGCCGCTTGACCAATGCGCCCTCGACCAGAGATTGCTGCGTACCAGCAGCGCGACTCAGTGCAATCCCCATCGCGGTATGAATGCCATTAACGTCTAGGCCAAGCACGCGCGCCGAGATCGCAGCTGAGGCGAACACCCCAATCGTTGCGGTCATAAACCAACCTGGATTGTGAGTAATCCCCATACACAAGCGCACATGCATCTCTGCGCCCGCAATATACGCAGTCAAAAAATCTTTGCCATGCATGGGTTGCCGATCGGCAAGCGCCATCAGCGCAGGGATGATGACGATATCCGGATGCGACGTCGCCTGATCGTGGACGCTATCAAAATCAAGTGCTGCTGCGTAAATTGCGTTGATCAATGCAGCCGAAGTCGCCGGTAAATATTCGTTAGTTAACCAGACTCGGCTCTCAGCCTTACCGCCTTGCGCGGTCAACCAAGCGTGCACGCCTTCTGTCCCTTTCGCCCTCGAGCCAGCCCAAGCCACCGCTAGGGCATCTAATAAGTAGCGCTTGGCATCGCGGATAAGCTCGGCATTCAAGTCTGAGTACTGTAACGCGCTCACCCATTGTGCCAGTTCGAGGCTGACTGACGGTTCTGTTTTTTTCAACGGTGTCTCCTTGATGCTTTGCTGCTCAGGACTGCACATACCTTACAGCGCTCTATTGTGTTTTTATGGATTTGTGAATTACATTGTATCTGCGCACAAGACTCGACTTATACCGGTTGAATCACTCAGCAAACAAAAAAATCATGAGACTCACACCTTTAAAAATTTTTACAACCTTGGTACTCGCGACGTCTGGCCTCAGCGCTGTGGCTCAATCTAAAGATGCGTTTCCCGACAAGCCAATTACGATGGTTGTTCCCTACCCCGCTGGGCAATCGGTCGACTCGCTTGCGCGCATGATGGGCGAAGGTCTGACTAAATATCTGGGGCAACCCGTCATTATTGATAACAAAGCTGGTGCAGGCGGCACAATTGGCAGTAAATATCTGATTCGGATGCCTGCCGATGGCTATACCCTTAGTATGAATGCCAGCGGCCCACTGGGGATCGCACCACACCTCTTTAAAGAGGCTAATTACGATCCGCGCACTGACTTCACGCCCATCATGCTCGTGGCTGCAGTCGCACAAACGCTCGTTGTCTCTTCAAAATCAAATATCAAATCTCTTGCCGACTTAGTCGCCGCGGCCAAAGCTAAGCCCAACAGCTTAAATTTCGGCTCGCCAGGCAATGGCTCAACCAGTCATCTGACACAAGAGATGTTCAAGCAAGTGGCGAGCATCAAGATGCAACACGTACCCTACAAGGGTGGCCCTGCTGCAGTCACCGACTTGTTAGGCGGGCAGATCGAAGTGCTGTTTGAAGCCGCACCGTTAGTCATCCCATTCATCAACCGAGGCGAGTTGCGCGCCTTGGCCGTAAGCACTGCCAAACCTATCGACACGCTACCCAGTGTGCGCCCAATCGCCTCGCAAGGCTTCGAGGGCTTTGAGGCCGTTGGCTGGATGGGAATCGTCGGACCCGCCGGGATGGATCCCACTCGTGTCGAGGTGCTATCGAAGGCACTGCTCCAATCGATTGCAGATCCAGCGATTCGCACCAAGCTTGATTCAACCGGTATGCTAACCATTGGCGGTACCCCAAAAGAATTCGCGAACTTCATCAATACTGAATACGCAAAGTGGGGTGCCGTTATTCAAAAAGCTGGCGTCAAACTTGAGTAATCATCACAGCCCCGTGATTTCAGTCTGAAGTCTTTGCTCACTCGGTTCAAACAAACCAAGCTTTAAACCACGTGATTGGGCATCGCATGCCGCAAGATAGAGTTGCAGAGCTTTTCTAAACACTTCGCTCTTGTTTGCAGCAGAACCTGCAACTCGATCGATATCGTGATTTAAATCATCAGACAAAATGACACTTAATCTTACGCTCAAGACGGCTCCTTTTTTTGCCACTATTTCAATTTGCACTGATTTTTGCCGACTTCACGATTGCTGCGTACTTCACAATCTCGCTGCGAATAAGCGCACTAAACTCAGCAGGTGTGTTTGGACTCGCCTCAAGACCCATGGCAGCAAGCTTGTCTTTCACTTCAGGCACGCTCAACATTTTTCGCAATTCACCGTTAAGCTTATCGACGATGTCTGTTGGAGTATTTTTGGGCGCCACAATGCCATACCAAGTACCTGTCTCAAAGCCTGGTAAGGCGCTTTCGGCCATCGTGGGTACATCTGGCATTGCCGCTACGCGCTGCAATGACGAAACGGCTAACGCACGAAGTTTTCCACTTTTGACATAGGGCACAAGCGTAACCATATTGTCGAACTGCGCATCGGTGATGCCGCCAAGCAAATCAGTTGTAGCGGGTGCACTACCCTTGTATGGAACATGGTTCAAGTCAATGTTTGCAGCCAAACTAAAACTGACACCCCCTAAATGTTGCGCAGTACCCGTACCTCCATTTCCCAAGTTAATTTTGCCAGGATTACGCCTCGCTAATTCAATGAACTCACTCAGAGACTGCGCCTGGACCGTAGGGTTCACAACCAATAATAAAGGTGCCTTAACCAGTAAGATCACTGGCGAAAAATCAGTGACTGAGTTGTATGTCAGGTTCGTATACAACGACGGATTAACCGCCATAAAACCGGCTGCAGCGAGGGTTAAGGTGTAGCCATCCGCAGCGGCTTTCGCTCCAGCATCTGCACCAATATTGCCGCCCGCGCCAGGTTTGTTTTCAACGACAACAGGCTGCGCCCATACTTGCGTCAAATGCTGCGCCGCCATGCGGGCCAAAATATCAGTGGCGCCTCCTGGGGCAAAAGGCACAACGATTCGGAGCCCTTTTGTGGGGTATGTGGTTTGCGAATGAGCGGCATTCATTGAATAGCCAAATACCATTAGGGCGAGACTTAGTCTCGTCATCAAAACGATGCAGCGCAGCATATTCATCCCACCTACCAAGAGTTGTTGATCAAAACCGCTCCCTTATTTTAGCTGTCATCTAAAACCGTAGAAACGCTGCATTGCAGCATTTCATTAAAAACAATATTTTGCCTGCATTTATGCAGTTTTCATTTGCAAATGAATCTGATACTGGGATACAAACAAAAGATTGAACGCTGAGCCACAGCTGCCTTTGCAAACCGACTTAGCGAAACCCAATCTTCATAAGGCAGAGTGTGTGATGAAAAAAAAACGACCTTTCAATAAGCATCTTTCCTCGCTAGTCGCACTTATATTTTCTGTGCTTTGCTCAAGCCCTGGCGCTCAAACCTTTCCCGACAAACCTTTGCGTCTAATCGTTCCCTACACTGCGGGCGGTATCACCGACTCTCTATCGCGTAATTTGGCTGAACTTCTGCGACAAGACTTTAAACAGCCTGTGATCGTTGAGAATAAGCCCGGCGCCAACACCGCCATTGGCGCGCAGATGCTTGCAAACTCAAAGCCTGACGGCTACACGATGCTATTTATTACTCCTGCAACGGTCGTCACCAATCCGCTTTTAAATTCAAAACTTGCTTATGACCCCGATCGTGATCTTGTTGTGGTAGCCAGATTCGCAGAGATCCCACTTCTTGCTGTGGTGAGTGTCGATTCAACAATCCGTTCGCTCGGCGATTTGATCGCGCAAGCTAAAGCAAAGCCTGGCACCTTTAACTATGGCTCAACGGGGACCGGCAGCTCAATACATTTGGCAAGCTTATTGCTGGCTGAACGAAGTGGCACAGAGATGGTGCACATCCCCTTTAGCGGCAGTGCGCCCTCTTTGGCAGCTCTAATGACTGGCAGTACTCAATTCACAATTGATCCTCCCGCCTCCTCACTTCCTTTAATACAAGGCGGCAAACTTCGCGCACTCGCCGTATCCAGTCAACAACGACTAGCGGCTTTACCTGATGTACCAACGATTGCTGAAAGTGGTTTTCCGGGTTTTGAAGCATCATCATGGGCAGGAATCGTCGTGCCAGCGAATACGCCAAAGGATATTGTCTTAAAACTTAATCATGCGATTTCGCGCGCATCGGAAAATAAAGAATTTCGCGGTAGGTTCGAACCGCTTGGCGTGCTCTTCGCATCATCAATGTCACCAGCGCAAATCGACGCCTCAATTAAAGCAGAGCGCGAGCAATGGGGTCGCATCATTAAGACTAATAATTTACAGGTGAATTAACCGACTATGTTCTGATCCATCCGATTGAACGTATGGTCTTTAGCAGTCAATGCACCGATTGTAGACAACTCACATCTAAGCCGGCCTTGCACGAACAGCCTCTTCATTAATGTCTGAGCCCCAGCCAGGGCCCTCGGGCAACACGATCTCGCCATCGACAATTTGAATCGGATGGGTCATGTATTCGCGAGTAAACGCAGCTTCGTCGACGACGTATTCCATGATGCTGAAATTTGAAGTGGCTGCTGAAAAATGCGCTCCCATTAGCGAAGACAACTGCCCGTGATAGTTGTGCGAAGCGACGTTGATTTCATAACTCTCAGCCATGGTCGCCATTTTGGTTGACTCTAGCAAGCCGTTCCATTGCGGGTCAATAATCGCGACGTCTGCAGCGTTGGCCTCAAGATAAGGACGAAGCGCTTGCCGGCCCAGCAACGTTTCAAGCGAAGAGATTCGTGTCGTGGTTGATTGCTTGACTTCAGCCAAGGCCTTAGGATCTTGTATGTCGACTTCAAGCCACATGAGATTAAACCGCTCAAGCGCGCGTGCGATTCTTTTTGCACCTTCGGGCTTAAAGTGAAAGTTCAGATCGAGCGCCAACTTCACATCTTTTCCGGCACCCTGCTCAAAGGCCGCAAGCAATTCAACAATCGTGGCAAGAAGTTTATCGTCAAGATTCAGCTCAGGAAAACCAGTTCCGATGCCAAAGCCTGGTCGATAATTACTACAGATGCCATTTTCAAAAGACAAAATGTTCGTCTTGAGCGCCTTGAAGCCACGTGTCTTAGCCTCTTGCCCTAACGTCACGATATCGTCTAACGAGTGCAGGGGTGCTGCATCAAACACGGGGGCAAAACGCGAGCGCAACGTACCACATTGCGACCAATAGATCGGCAGCGTTTTACGTAAGGCGCCACCAAATAATTGATGCATCGGAACATTGAGATCTTTTGCTTTTAAATCCAAGCAGGCATTTTCAAGTGCGGCGATGGCCTGGGCGATTAAGCCACCAGAAAATATTCGTGTGACAGCAAACAGGTGGGCATGAATCAGATTGATTTGTCGTGGATCTGAGCCGATTAAGCTTTGTCCAAGTTTGCGGATGACCCCCGTTAAGCCCGGCGCTGCACTGCCCTCGCTGAACTCAGACCAGCCTGTCAAGCCCGTATCGGTTGTTATTTTTAAAAACGACAACGTGCGCCAGCCACCATCTGCATGGAGGTCTTCGATTGCGGTGATTTTCAAGCTGTCTCCTTGGCCACTCAGTACGGCCTTTTTTTATTAACCATCGCCAAGAGGCGGTACCTCAGGCGTAACCGAAAAATGATGTAGTTGAATTTTCCACTTCCCATTCAACCGGCTCAACACGAGCGTCGTGCGTAGCACCGATTGGGTTTGCCGCCCCCCCGCGAGTACAAACGAAAACGCCCCAAAACCTTGCGATACAAAACTTTCTGGGCTGACCTGCACCAGCTCTTGTTCGATCAAATCGAGCACCGCTGACTGAATAATGCCATCATAAGAAGCAAAGTAAGCCTGAATTGCGGCGGCGCCGACCGAGTGGCCCGAGCGGCCGCCATAAAACAGGGCATTATCTGCGTATAGACTTGCCAACGCCTTTGGATTCCAGACCTTGGCAGCTAAATTCCATGCCTGTTGCATCTCATCTAGCGTTTTTTTTGGGTTACTCGCACTTTCGATCATGTGTGATTCCTGAGTATCTAGCGGTTGGGTCGCTGGCACTTGCTGCACTTTGCCGAGTGTAATCCAACAAAAACCGCTTCAAACAAGGGTTTTCTCTAGATCAGCGTTACAACATTTTTCGTATATTTCAGGCAATATGCACTGACTTGTCAATAAACATAAGGCTTGACACACTCGTTCAAGCGACATTTACGAACAGAGACCCCCCATGAATTTTAAAAAAACGATTCTTTCTACTCTTATTGCCGCGGGCATACTGAGCGCAAGCGCACTGACTAATCTTGCCTCTGCGCAAGATGTCAAACCATTTCGCATTGGTGCAATTGTCGATATGTCGGGTATTTATTCCGCCATTGGCGGCCCTAACATGGTGAGCGCAGTCAAGATGGCAATCGAAGATTTCGGCGGCAAGGTGTTGGGCCGCCCAATCGAGTTACTTTCGGCGAATTATCAAAACAAGGTTGATATTACTGCTGCACGTGTGCGCGAATGGTACGACCGCGACGACGTCAAACTTGTTATTGAGTCAACCGACTCTGCCTCAGCGTTAGCGATGCAAAAACTCGCACGAGAAAAAAAGCGCTTGGTAATTTTTGCAGGCTCGGCAAGCTCGGCCTTGACCAATGCCGAATGCTCACCGTACGGCGTCCATTACACTTACGACACTTATGCAATGGCTCACGGTACGGGTGCCGCGATTACTAAAGGAGGTGGTAACAGCTGGTTTTTCATTACGGCCGATTACGCTTTTGGTCATGCCCTAGAAAAAGATACTGCTGAGGTTGTTGTTGCCAATGGCGGCAAAGTTCTTGGCAATGTGCGTGCGCCATTAAATTCGCCCGACTTCTCTTCGTACTTATTGCAAGCACAGGCCTCAAAAGCCAAAATCATCGGTCTGGCCAATGCCGGCTCAGACGCGCAAAATTCTGTACGTCAAGCTTCAGAATTTGGCATTATCAAAGGTGGGCAGCAAATGGCCACCTTACTGATGTTTTTGTCTGATATCAAAGGAATGGGCTTGTCAGTCGCACAAGGCTTGATGTTCACCGATGGTTTTTACTGGGATCGTACCGACGAAACCCGCGCTTTTTCAAAACGTTTTGGCGAGCGTAACAAGGGCGATATGCCGACCATGGTGCAGGCCGGTGCGTATTCAGCAACGATGCATTATTTGAAGTCTGTTGCTGCCGCTGGCACAGATGATGCCGATGCCGTTGCCGCCAAGATGAGAGAGCTCGAAATTAACGACTTCTTTGCCACAAAAGGCAAGATCCGTGTCGACGGTCGCATGGTGCACGACATGTATCTAGCCGAAGCGAAAAAGCCTTCTGAGTCAAAGGGCCCTTGGGATCTGTTGAAGATCAATGCAGTCATCCCGGGTGACCAGGCGTTTCGGCCTTTGTCTAAGAGCGTCTGTCCTTTAGTCAAAAATTAAAATCAAAGTCTTAGTTTGATGACGGCCACTTAGGTGGCCGTTTTTCAATAAAGGCGCTGATTCCTTCTTTCGCGTCAGGGCTTGCGGCGACTGCGCAAAACGTATCCACGACAGCTGCGATATCGCGACGGTAGCCAGCGTCATTGATTCGCATAAAAGCCTGGTGTCCCATTCGCATCACATTGGGCGATTTAAACGCAAACAGCTTCGCCATGGCGCGTGCAGCTTGCAGAGCAGTGCCATCCTCAACCATTTGACTCACCAAGCCAAGTTCGAGAGCCTCTTGTGTATTAAATACACGGCCACTAAAAAGAATCTCAAACGCCCGATGGCGTCCGACGATTGAAGGTAAGTGAATAAAGTGGATTGCGGGAATCATGCCGACGTCAATTTCTGGATAGCCAAAGGTTGCTGAGCGACTCGCAATAATCACATTACAAGAGATCGATAGAGTCATTCCGCCGGCGCGCGCTGCGCCGTCAATTGCTGCGATCGACGGCTTACCCAAGGTGTGCTGAACGTCTGCAAGTTCGATATAAAGCTGGTCTAAGAATTCACGTACAGACTTGCCCGTTTCATCAAGCAAAATATCCAAATCAAGTCCAGCGCAAAAGCGCCTTGGCAAGGCACTCGATAAAATCACAGCCCGCACTTGATCGTCATCGCGCGCGGCTTTGAAGGCCGCAACGATCTCAATAAGCATCGGGATGTTCAAGGCGTTTACTGGCGCGTGATTCAGACTGATCTCTGCGATTTGATCGACGACTGAGTAAGTGATGTATTTCATGTTTTTGATTCTTTGTTTTATAAAAAAGCCGAATTAAAAAGAAAATAAAAAATGTATGAATGAGCTCGGATTTGGGTTCATCGGATCAAACTGTAGTTTTTTCTGAAACCCTTTTCCTCTGACGTACACGGTGCCTCTCAAAGTCATTTACATACATCCACGTCACTGGCTGACTGTATAACGCCAGTGCTACGTAAAGCTTGAATTGCCTCGTCTGAATAGCCGAGTTCAGACAAGACCTCTTGCGAGTGCTCTCCTAACAAGGGAGGTGGTCTGTGTGCCCGGCGATCTTCGTCTTGAAACTTAATCGGCAACCCAACTTGTTGAAGCGCACCTACCGTTGGGTGTTCGGTTTGAACAATCAACCCCCTAGCAGCCACCTGGGGGTGTGCCAAGGCTTCGCTCAGTTTATGAATGGGTGCGGCGGGTACCCCATTTTTGCTTAAGCACTCAAGCCATTGCGCAAGCGTCTTGGTTTTCATCTTTGTCTGCACCAGTGCAACGGTAGTGCTCATGTTTTTAACGCGCAACGCATTGGTCGCAAGATCTGGGCGATCAACATACTCTTCTAAGCCCGCGACTGAGCAAAAGCGTCGCCATTGCGCATCGTTGCCGGCACCGAGCATGATTGGCTGATCGGCGGTTTCAAATACCTGATACGGGCACATTGAGGGGTGCCCCGTGCCCATGGGCTTAGGATCGGTACCGTTTTGCCAGTAGCTTTGAGCCATGTAGGTCAGAAACCCAAGCGATGTATCGAGCAACGACAACTCAAGGTAAACACCTTTACCGGTTCGCCCACGTTCGAGCAGCGCTGCCAGCACACCGCTGAGGCCAAACATGCCAGTACCCATGTCAACCGGCGAAAAACTTGCTCGGGCGAATTCTCCTGAGGGCGCACCCATCGTGCTGATCATGCCGCTAAACGCCTGTAGCATGACGTCATAGCCGGGTTCGTCTCCAAGCGGCCCAGCGCGCCCATAGCCTGAGATTTCGCAATAGATCAACTTTGGATTTAAGGCGCTCAACGTTGCATAATCGACCTTAAGCTTGGCAGCCGTACCGCCGCCAAAACCCTGCAGCACCACATCGGCGTTTTGCACCAACTTATGTAAGATCTTTTGACCAGCTTGTGTCTTTAAATCAAGCGCTAGGCTGCGTTTGTTATGGTTCACCGCCATAAAGATGGCCGATTGGCCATTCGTCTGTGGTAACCAACCGCGGGTATCATCGCCCAGACCAACAGGTTCTATCTTAATGATCTCAGCGCCGAGCTCGCCAAGATATTGACCGCAAAGTGGCCCGGCCAGCACTTTACTCAGGTCGACCACTTTAATACCTTTGAGTGGTTGCATCGTGTTCCTTCATCAATAACAGAGAATTTCAACAGACTGATCAAACCAGTCAAAGTCATAACAATATTTGAACAGACTGGCTAAACCAGTCAAAGTCGTGACAATTAGCGAATACTTGCTGGTGCTAAGGCTCGCGTTAAGCTTGCCTCACCGCGCCCATAGATCGCCGCGTTATAACTAGTGACGGTATCGGTTCGGGCCGTGTTCAACAACTGGTTCACCACTGCCGTTGCGCTGGCCGTTGTGAACTTGCTGCCGACAATTGCTGCGTAACCCGAAACGATGGGTGCAGCAAACGAGGTTCCAGCTAGACCACCCAACGCATTGCTATCAACACCAACAACCAAAAAATTTCTTTGTACGACAGGGCTCGTGCCTGCCACATTTGAATAGCTGGCCATTGATGCCGGGTTGGCCGGTGTGCCGTTCTTTGCTAGGGCACCTACCAAGATCGCCGAGGGCTGCCCAGCTAGACTCACTGCCAGATTGTCCACTCTGCCTCGGTACTCGCCCGATGGCACCGCTGCACCGACTGGGATACTACTATTACCTGCAGACTTAACAATCACCGCACTACCGCTTTGCGCATAGCTTAACAAAGCCATTTCAGTCGGAAAAGAAGTGAGGCTGCTGTAAAAGCCATAAGACAAGTTGAAAACATTTAACGTCGAGGCAACCAGTCCAACGACTCCCGTAACCGATTCATGCGTGACCACTGTGGCCCGAGGCGCCACCGACTGCGCCTGCCATGTCGTCCAAGCGCCGTGGCATCCTCCAAAGGCTCGATCACAGGTCGCTCCAAAGTCATCAATCATATTGATTCGAACACCTTGGCCTAAATAGCCTTGCGACCACGCCGTACCAACCTCGGGGCTCATCCACGCCTGTTGTGCACTCGCAGTCTTAAACACTGTCATTGACAGGCTAAGCGCGATTATCCAAAGAGTCTGTTTGATATTAAACATAGCACTAGCCCCGCCCCGATTGGTAGATTTCTAAAATGAAAGTGAATACTGAAGGGATAAAAAATAAGAATTGAGTGGCTTCATGTTGTACAGATACTGCAAGGTATCAGCCGGTGCAAGCGGCGTTGCCGCCAAACGGCAGTTCACTTTTTGTTGCCCACCGATTTCACCGTAGTCTGCGATGCATGATTTTTCTCTTAAACTGCCACCGAGAATAGTGGTTGCTTTGAAAGACAAACTTGAATTTTTAGCAAAATCATGTCGAACGACTAACCCGACTTTAACGCTTGGATCGATCGTATATTTTTCACCAAGTTCGCCCGTGCTCGCACCCCAAATCAAACCAAGCCAAGGCGTTAGTTGGGTCATCATTGCCAGGCGCGAGTCTGTCCAATTGGTCGAATACCAACCTTTAAAGCTGATCCGGTTTCCGTTCGCCGTTTCAAATCCCCCAGTCTGCGAGCTGCGCATCACTTGCGACAATTGCGAACCTTGGCCGATATCTATGAGGTAGGTATTGGTAAAGAAATACTTCGCTACGGCCTGAACCTCTGTCGCCTTGGCCGATGGCGTACAGAGCAAAACCAATAAGCCAAATATAATGCTGACAAAGGCTAAGCTAGGCTTGCGCCACGCCACCCGATCAACTGATTTACTCTTTCTGAGAGACTGCATGATGCCCCTTAGCAGTTAGACTATGTGGGTGTCCTTCACTCCTTAGTCGACATCATGATACTAAAACTTTTGTTGTGCACTCTCTTATTGCTCTCAACGCTAACAGGTATTGCCATGGCGACTGAAGAACCCTCTTACCGAAGCATCCTGCAAGAGGCACCCTTTGAAATTAGAGAATACCCTTCGTTGATCGCTGCCGAAGTGACTGTATCAGGCGAGCGCAGTGAGGCTGTCAGTGCTGGGTTTCGGTTGCTAGCGGGATATATCTTTGGGGGCAACACGCGCAAACAAAGTATTGCCATGACCGCACCTGTGATTCAAAACGAATCACCAAATGAAAAAATCGCCATGACCGCACCCGTCATGCAAAGCCCTGACCCTTCGGGCTGGATCATTCGTTTCATTATGCCTGCGAGCTACAAACTCGAGACTCTGCCAACACCTAATGATCCAAAGGTGCGACTTGTCTCTTTACCACCCAAGCGTCTTGCGGTTGTACGTTTTTCGGGGATCGTCGACGACAACGATGTCGAACAACAAACGGCCGTTTTACGCGCCTTTATCGCTAAGCAAAAACTGACAGCCATCGGCACACCCTCGCTGGCCCGCTATGATCCGCCTTGGACACTTTGGTTTTTGCGACGCAACGAAGTCATGCTCGAAGTGACGTCTGCGCAATAGCCCCTTGCTTTAGTCTGCTTTCAGACCTGTCTTTTTAATAAGCTCGGCCCACTGTTTGAGCTCAGTCTTAATGGCGTTTTTCATTTGCTCAGGTGTCATTTTTAGCGGCTCATAGCCATCTTGCCGGATGACCCTTAGCACCTCGGGATCGTCCATTGCAGCATTGAGCGCCGCGACCAGTTTGGTTGTAATCGCTGCAGGCAGACCTGCAGGCCCCACTACGCCAAACCACACCGGCGAATCAAACCCCGGAAAGCCACTTTCAGCAATGGTTGGCACGTTCGGAAACAAGCTGCTACGGGCAAGCGAGCTCACAGCCAGGGCTTTGACTTGCCCCGCCTCAACGTTGGTTGCGATTGAGCCGATTGACGAAAATAAAATAGGAATGTGACCACCCAACAAATCATTTAAGGCGCCAGCCCCGCCCTTGTAGGGCACATGAGAAATTTGTAGACCCGTTGCAATCTTAAACTGCTCGGCCGCCAAATGACCCGACCCTCCGATCCCTGACGTGCCATAGCTCCATTGCGTTGGGTTGGCTTTTGCTAAGGCAATAAAACTCTTGACATCTTTAGCCTGTGACGTGGGCAAGACCGCAAGCAGCGAACCGCCACTGGACACCATCCCGATGGGGGTGAAGTCATTGACTGGATCAAAGTTCGCCTTGCGCAACGAGGGGCCAAACGTCATGGGGCCCTGCGACGTGAGGTGAATCGTATAGCCATCGGCAGGGGCGCGTGCAACCAGTTCTAGAGCAATCCCACCAGCCACTCCTGGGCGATACTCCATCACGATTGTTTGACCTAAAAATTTTGCCATACGATCGGCCACCGGTCGGGCGAGCTTGTCGGCGGCGCCGCCAGGCGTAAATCCTACGACCATCTTGATGGGCTTGTCGGCTGGATACTCGGCCGCAGCGCTTAAAGACGGCAGAGCTAATAGAGCGATCACTGAAGCGACCCCTGCA
>CANKOW010000060.1 GCA_947484295.1 Alcaligenaceae bacterium
GGTATTTTGTCGATGGGTATGTTTGGTGCAGCCGCCGTGGCCGCCGTCATCTTGTTATTTGTGAAAAGAGCCGATGCAGCGGGCACGCTCTACGCCATGCACTTTGACTGGATGCTTTATACCTTTTGGTGGGGCGCGCTTTGGTTCGCCGTGAGCGCCTTGGCAACCTTGGTGCATATTGGTTGGGTTGGCGTGGCCGGCACCGGTATTTGGGTGATCTATCGTTTAGTAAAGGGCTGGCTCGCGCTCTACGAGTCACGCACAGTTATCTAGCAGCGAAAAACTGAATTTTGCCAGCTGCGGGCCGGTGTTTAATGGCCGTGAATATAAAAAAGGGAGAAGACACGTGAGTATCTTCTCCCCTTTTTACCAACTTACGCCCTAAGGCAGTAAGACCGGTTTACTTCAAGTGACCGCTGATGATCTTGGTCAGTTCAAACATCGAGACTTGAGCTTTACCAAACAAAGGCTTGAGCTTGTCATCGGCATTGATGTTGCGACGATTTTTGGCGTCTTGCAGATCATGCTTTTTAATGTAGACCCAAATCTTTTTGGTGACTTCTGTGCGTGGCACTGGAGTCGCACCAATCACGGCAGCCAAAACAGCGCTAGGTGTCATCGGCTTCATGAAAGCAGCATTTGGCTTACGAGCAACTTTCTTTGCAGCAACCTTTTTAGCAGGAGCTTTTTTCGCTACAACTTTCTTTGCAACGACTTTTTTAGCAGGTGCTTTTTTTGCAGCAACTTTCTTAACTGCAACTTTCTTGGCAGCAGTTTTTGCAGCTACTTTTTTAACCGCTACTTTTTTGGCAGCAGGTTTTTTAGCAGCGGCTTTCTTTGCAGCAGGCTTCTTGGCAGTGGCCATGTGATTTCTCCTAGAGAGATAAATTAATGTGCACAACGAGCGCAGCATACCGTGTCTGCACAGAATAGACAAAGAATTTTGCGGTTTCTGCTATGAAAAAGCAATAAATGTCGCAAATCTGCTCTAGGGGTAAACTATTTCTTCCGAATATAGCCAGCATGGACTGAATCATGTACGCGCGCTCTCCACTTGCCTCCATACAAAAATTTCATCAAGAATTAACCGCTTTGCGTAGGGATTTACATGCGAACCCAGAACTTGGCTTCCAAGAGATCCGTACCTCGGGCATCGTCGCTGGGGCTCTCGACGCGCTAGGTATTGAGGTGCATCGTGGGGTGGGCCGCACAGGGGTGGTTGGTGTGATTCGTGGGCAACGCAACGACTCGGGCCGTTCGATTGGGATACGGGCTGATATGGACGCCTTGCCGATTAAAGAAGAGGGCGCGGCGCAGTATTGCTCGACAGTGCCAGGGTTGATGCACGCCTGTGGCCACGATGGCCATACTGCGATTTTGCTTGGCGCAGCCAAGTACCTCGCGCAGAGTCGCGCTTTCAACGGCACCGCCGTACTCATTTTTCAGCCGGCAGAAGAGGGCTTAGGTGGGGCAAAGGCGATGCTCGATGATGGCTTGTTTGAGCGCTTTCCCTGCGACTCGATCTACGCCTTGCATAACTGGCCGGCGCTACCAGCAGGAACCATTGGGATTAATCCGGGGCCCATGATGGCTGCTTCAGACCGCTGGGAGGTCACAATCGAAGGACGTGGTGGACACGGCGCGCATCCCTATCAAACCATCGACCCAATTGTTGTCGCGGCTCATGTGGTTACGGCGCTGCAGACGATTGTCTCGCGTAACGTGCACCCCGTTGAATCGGCTGTGATTTCTATAGGCCATATCCAGGCAGGCAGCCCCAATGCGCCAAGCGTGATTCCTGGCAGGGCCGTATTGGTCGGTACGGCCAGAACTTTCAGCGATACCGTCCAGCAACTCGTCGAGTCACGCATGCGTACGGTGATCGGTTCGGTGGCACTTGCCTTCGGCGCCACGGCCGAACTCAAATATCATCGCTCTTACCCGGCCACCATCAACTCGGCAGCACACGCCAACTTTGTTGCAGATGTCGCAAAAGACCTTTTCGGCGCAGAACACGTTGTACGCGATTTGATCCCCTCAATGGGGTCAGAGGATTTTTCGTACATGTTACAAAAAAAACCCGGCGCCTATTTTCGGCTCGGGCAAGGGGGGGCCGAACAAGGGCGCCTTCTGCATAATGCAAACTTTGACTTCAATGATGCTGTGATCCCAGCGGGTTCTGCGATGTTTGCCGCACTCGTCGAACGCAGCATGCCACTAGAGACCTAACATGCCAGCACACACCATTACCCTGACGCGACCTGACGACTGGCACATTCATTTGCGCGACGGTGAGGCCATGCAGGCCATCATAGGCCACACGGCAAAGCAATTTGCACGTGCAGTCATCATGCCCAATTTAAAGCCGCCAGTGACCACTGTGGCGCTTGCGCAGGCCTATCGCGGTCGAATTGAACAGGCGCTCAGTGCATGCGGGGTTTCAAAGGCCGATTTCACCCCGCTCATGACCTTATATCTCACCGACAAAACCGATCCGGACGAGATTGCGCGTGCGCATGAGGCTGACAGCATTGTCGCCGTCAAGCTCTATCCTGCTGGGGCCACCACCAATTCAGATGCAGGGGTCACTGACTTGCTTGGCAAGTGCTCAAAAGTACTCGAGATGATGCAGCGCGTGGGCATGCCGTTGTTGATGCACGGCGAGGTGACTGACCCAGAGGTTGATGTCTTTGATCGCGAGGCCTTGTTTATCGATCGGGTCATGATCCCGCTGCGCAAGAGTTTTCCTGAGTTGAAAGTGGTGTTTGAACACCTCACGACTAAAGAAGGGGTTGATTACGTGCGTGATGCTTCGGGCCCGATGGCTGCAACCATCACCGCCCAGCACTTGCTGTACAACCGCAACGAGATTTTTAAAGGCGGTATTCGGCCACACTTTTATTGCTTGCCAATCTTGAAGCGTGAGGTGCACCGTCAGGCCTTAGTGGATGCTGCAACAAGCGACAGCCCTCGTTTCTTTTTGGGTAGCGATAGCGCGCCGCATGCTAAAGGATTAAAAGAAAACGCTTGCGGTTGCGCTGGTTGTTACACCGCCGTACATGCGCTTGAGCTCTATGCAACCGCATTTGAACGTGCGGATAAAATCGATCGTCTCGAGGCCTTTGCCAGTTTTCGGGGGCCCGATTTTTATGGCCTGCCGCGCAATAAAGGTGTCGTGACGTTGACGCGTGAGCCCTACGTCGTGCCGCTAGAAGTGCCTTATGGTAGCGAGACGCTAGTGCCTCTTGCGGCCGGCGAGACCCTGCCCTGGCGAATGCTGTAAGGCAGGCTACTGGTTGCGCGCTTCAAGCGCTTCCCAGCGTTCAAACTTTTTAAGCAGCAGCGAGTCAAGCTCGGTCATCCGTGCTTGGATTGCTGCAAGCTTGGCCGAATCGTTTGTGTACAGCTCGCTGTTACCAAGCTCAATCACTAGCTGCGCCTGCTCTTGCTCAATGGCATGAATTTCGGCAGGTAACTGGCCAAGCTCTTTGGTTTCCCAGGGCGTCATTTTTGTGCCCTTTGCCGCCTGCTTCTCAGGCGCAGAGCTTTTTTTTGACGCAGCAGCCGTCGTCAGCTTTTCAATTGCAGAGGCCTTTTGGGGCGTTGTGCGTTGACGCTCCCAGTCGCCAAACCCGCCAACATAATCCTTCCAACCGCCATCGCCTTCGCTGGCGATCGTTTGGGTAACGACGTTATCCAAAAAGGTTCGATCATGGCTGACCAGCAAGACTGTGCCCGGGTAGTCTTGCAATAATTCTTCGAGTAGTTCGAGCGTTTCGATATCGAGGTCATTGGTGGGTTCGTCGAGCACCAAGATGTTGGCAGGGCGCGCAAATAAACGCGCCAGTAATAGGCGTGCGCGCTCGCCGCCTGAAAGGCTTTTGACTGGGGATTGCGCACGCGCGGGCGCGAACAAAAAGTCACCGAGGTAACTCATGACGTGCTTACGGTTACCGCCAATTTCAATCCATTCGCTTCCGGGGTTGATGACGTCGGCAAGCGTTGCGTTTTCATCTAACTGGCTACGCATTTGATCAAAGTACGCCACGCTTAAATTGGTGCCGAGTTTGATCGTGCCCGAATCGGCTTGTAAGGTACCCAAGATCAGTTTGAGTAGCGTCGATTTACCCGCACCATTTGGGCCGATGATGCCGATGCGATCGCCGCGCATGATGATCGTCGTATAGTCTTTGACGACACAGTGATCACCAAATGATTTGTGCACGTGCTCAAGTTCAGCCACCAGTTTGCCCGAACGTTGTCCTGCATCAACCGCGAGTTGAACGTTGCCTTGGCGCTCGCGTCTTGCAACACGCTCAACTCGCAGCTGCTCAAGTCTTCTGACGCGACCCTCATTGCGCGTGCGTCTGGCCTCAACGCCTTTGCGAATCCAAATCTCTTCTTGTGCCAGCATTTTGTCAAAGCGCGCATTTTCAAGGCGCTGTGATTCAAGCCATTGCGCTTTGCGCACTTGCCAGTCAGAAAAGTTTCCGGGAAAGCTCAAGAGCTTGCCGCGATCAAGTTCAACGATGCGCGTCGCGACAGACTCCAAAAAGCGTCGATCGTGGGTAATGATGATCGCGCTACCTGGCCATTGCTTAAGCGTTGTTTCAAGCCAGTTGATGCCATCAAGATCCAAGTGGTTGGTGGGCTCATCTAGCAGCAATAGCGTAGGTTGATTTGCCATTGCGCTAATAAGCGCGACACGCTTACGCATACCACCCGAAAGTGTGCCTACCAAGGCCTCAGGTGGCAAGCCAAGCTTGTCAATCAGGGCCAACACGCGCGGGCCGCGCTGCCAGTCTTCATTGTCTGGGTCGTATTCGCCCATGACGGTCTGTTCGATCGTCAGGGCTTCATCGAGGATGGGCTCTTGCTCAACAGTGGCCACACGAACGTGTCCTGCTACGGTGATCGCGCCATCGTCGGGCTGAGTGCGCCCGTCGAGCAAGCGAAGTAGCGAAGACTTACCTGCGCCGTTTCGTCCGATTAAACCAATGCGTTCGTCGGATTGAATCGTGAGATCTGCGCCGTCGAGTAAAGAGTGATGGCCATAGGCAAGGTGTACGGCACTGAGTGAAATTAAAGCGATAGCCATGAGTGAGACTGTATGCACGCAAGGCGCGCGGTTGATTCGTTAGAACGCTATTGTCGCAGGACACGGGATTTACTGTTTGTTGATACCCAGAGCTATTAGGGGATTGGGCCGTACAATGCGCAAGCAAGGCAGACTGGGCAATCGCGGTGCTTTCGGGCAGCGAGGAAGGTCCGGACTCCAAAGGGCAGGATAACGGTTAACGACCGTCCGGTCAGGTGTGCGCGTAAGCGAACAAGGGGCTGAGGACTAGGGCCACAGAGACGAGTCTGCATTGGGGGTGTGCTCTTGAGCACACTCTGTCACGGTGTTGCCGTGATGCTGAAGCTGCTAGTCAGCTCCGACAATGCAGGGTGAAACGCGGCAACCTCTATCCGGAGCAACACCAAATAGGCATGCGTGTGACCTCGTGTCACGACGGGCGGCTCGCTCAAGTATGCGGGTAGGTGGCTAGAGCATGCCAGCAATGGCATGCCAAGAGGAATGATTGCCAGCCTAAGCAATTAGGCTTACAGAATCCGGCCTATAGGTCTGTCTTGCACTTTTTATCCCAATTCGCTACTGATTCATGCCAAATCACGCAAATGACTATTGGGCGTACGGGGTAATCCCTTAGGCAGTGAATAACAAACGACTTTTAATTACCGATCCAATGCTTTGATTTATTTGAATATTAACCTTCGGAGTAAATTTCAAATAATCGGCTAACTCTTTGTTCTCATTGAAAAAAACTCAATTTATGCTTGACCAACCTAAATCATTCGCTTAAAGTGGTGAAAAGTAGGTTTTTGTGTATTTAAGTGGAGTAAATTGGTGTTTCAAGGCAGCAGTGCTCTCACGCTCGATGCGAAGGGTCGGATCAATGTTCCGACTCGGCATCGCGACGCTCTGGTCGAGCAGGCTAAAGGCCGCCTGACGCTGACTCGCCATCCAGATGGATGCCTTCTGGTGTACCCCCGTCCCGAATGGGAAACCAAACGCGAACAAATCGCCGCCTTTCCGATGTCAGCGCGTGCGTTACAGCGCCTGCTCCTGGGTAATGCACAAGACGTTGAAATCGATAGCTCGGGTCGCATACTCGTGGCCCCAGAATTGCGTGCGGCAGCTGGCTTCACACGCGATGTGATGTTGTTGGGTATGGGTGCGCACTTTGAGTTGTGGGATGCCGCGGCATTGGCGCGCCGCGAGGCCGCTGATTTGTCGCAAGGCGTGGGTGATGTTTTAAACCAGTTTTCTTTTTAAGTCGTGACCGAGTTTGCCCACCGGCCCGTGTTGCTCGAGCCGACTGTTGAGTCTTTGGTGCAGGCTGATTACGGCAAGAGAATGGTGCTGTCAGAAGATCTTGTCGCTGAGCAGGCGAGAAGAGCGTCGGGTGTGTATGTCGATGCAACGTTTGGACGCGGTGGGCATTCAAGAGCCCTGTTGTCCAGGCTCAGTGCGGATGCACGGCTAGTGGTGTTTGATAAAGATCCTCAAGCAATTGAGGTAGCAAGGGAGTTAGCGCAAGCGGATCGCCGAGTGACGGTGATCCACGAAGCGTTTGGTGATATGCGTGAGGCTTTGTCGGCCTTGGGGATAGAAGCCATTGACGGTGTGATGTTAGATCTGGGGGTTTCGTCGCCGCAGATTGATGATGCAGGGCGTGGATTTTCATTCATGCGGGATGGCCCGCTTGATATGAGGATGGACACCACGCGAGGTGAGACAGCTGCGCAATGGTTAGCGCAGGCCGGTATTGAAGAGATGCGGGAGGTCATAGTCCGATATGGCGAAGAACGGTTTGCTTTTCAGATTGCAAAGGCGATTGATGCTCGCCGCGCAGAACGTGCGATCAACACCACGCTCGAGCTCGCCGAGCTCGTGTCAAGTGTCGTCCGTACGCGCGAAAAGGGTCAACATCCGGCTACACGCACCTTTCAGGCTTTACGGATTTACCTCAATCGTGAACTCGAAGAACTCGAGAGCGCCCTCCAGGCAGCTCTGAATTTATTAAAAACAGGCGGACGTATGGCCGTGATTAGCTTCCACTCGCTGGAAGATCGCGTTGTCAAGCAGTTCATTACCGCGGCTTCGAAACCAGAAGCCGCGTACGCCCGCCTCCCTCTGCGTGAAAGCGAAATGCCTCAGCCGGTATTGCTGGCGCTGGCGCGTGTCCTGCCGACCCATAGCGAGATTAAAGAAAATACGCGCTCGCGCTCGGCCGTTTTGCGGGTTGCCGAACGCACGTCAACGGCGCTGGGTATGCAAGGCGCAGCCGCTTACTCGCCGGCGCCCAAGCGTGCGGCCAAGCGCGGCAAAAAAGGGGCGCACTGATGGGACGCCTGTGCATTCTGGTGGCCGGTGTGTTGATGATCTCGGCGATCTCGCTCGTCACCGCACGCTACCAGGCGCGGCAGCTTTACGTTGAGCTCGATCGCTCAAGAACGCAGGCGCTTAACTTTGATATTGAATGGCGACAGTTGCAGCTTGATCGCGCCGAGCAAGCACGTAATGCAAACATTGATAAGCTGGCCCGCGAGCAGTTAAAAATGACCTCGATTGTGCCTGATCGCACAATTTATATTAATCAGTCTGCTTCAAGCACGACCCCAAGGGGCGAGAAATGAAGCGGCTGCCCTTTTTCGACAATCCCGTGCTGCGCGTGCACTATCCACTTTGGCGCGGTCGCTTAGTGCTGAGCTTGCTGGGGCTGGCCTTCTTGGCCTTGGCCCTGCGTGCGTTATATCTGCAGGGCATCACGACTGAATTTTTACAGCAGCGTGGCGAACGAATCTACGAAAGCACACTCACCTTGCATGCCAGTCGTGGCAAGATTCTCGATCGTAATGGTGTCGTACTCGCGGCGAGCGTGCCCGCTCGCTCTATTGCAATACGCCCCAAAGATACCAAAGAGGCCTCACCTAAAAAGCTGCAGCAACTTGCTGAATTGCTTGACATGTCTGCAGATGAATTGCGTAAAAAAATTGCTGATGAAAAGCCCTTCGTATATTTAAAGCGTCAGGTACCCCTTGAGATCGCGCAAAAAGTCACTGACTTACGCATTCCGGGTTTGATCCAGCAACCAGACAATCGCCGCTTGTATCCCGAAAGCGAAGTCATGGCCAACGTCGTTGGCTTTAATAACGTAGAAGATCGCGGCCAAGAAGGGGTTGAGTATCTGTTTGACGAACAACTTTCGGGGCAAGCTGGCAGTCGTCGCATTATGAGAGACCGGTTGGGTCGTACGATCGAAAGCGTGGGGGCCGTTGACTTTCCGGTAGACGGTCAAAATATTAAGCTATCGCTTGATACGCGTATTCAATACCAGGTTTACCGTGTGCTGCAAGAAGCGATGGTGACCAACAAGGCTAAGGGCGCAGCTGCAGTGGTGATTGATGTGAGGACGGGTGAGATTCTGGCGTTGGGTAATATGCCCACCTACGATCCCAATCGTCGTGACTCGTTTCGCGGCGCTAATCTTCGCAATCAGGCGCTCACCGATACGTTTGAACCCGGCTCCATCATGAAGCCGTTTACCGTTGGCCTTGCACTCGAGCTGAAGCGCATTACCCCTGCGACCTCCTTCAATACGGGTAACGGTAAGTTGAATTATCAGGGCGCCACCATCAGTGATGTGAGTGCGAACGGCACGCTTGACCCGGCGGGTGTATTGCTGAAGTCAAGCAATATCGGGATGACGCTAATTTCAGAAAAACTACAGTCGCGTGAAATGTGGACCCGATTTAACGAGCTTGGGCTTGGACAAGTTCCACAGACCGGGTTTCCAGGTGCAGCAGCCGGGCGACTCAGGCCCTACGAACGGTGGCGTCTGATTGAAAAAGCCACCATGTCATACGGCTACGGATTGTCCGTTTCGCTTTTGCAGGTAGCGCGCGCTTACACTGTCTTTGCCCGCGAAGGGGACATGGTTGGCTTGTCTTTGGTCAAGCGCGAAGATCAAGCCACGACCACCCCAATCTACCCACCCGAGGTCGCGCAAAAAATTCGTGCGTGGCTTGAGGCTGCAGCCGGACCGGAGGGCGCGAAAGCGGCACAAGTGCAAGGCTATCGCGTCGCAGGTAAGAGCGGTACCGCGCGCAAGATCGTGGATGGCAAATACAGCACCAGTCGCTATCGTGGCTCGTTCGTAGGTTTCGCGCCGGTATCGAATCCACGTATTGTGGTGGCAGTCACCATTGATGAACCACAATCTGGCGTCTATTACGGTGGCAAGGTCGCAGCCCCAGTTTTTGCTGCGATTGTTGGCGGTGCCTTACGTACGATGAACGTGCAACCCGATACAGCGCTCGACTCGGCTGTTGCGACAGTTAGTGGGGGCTCGCGATGACGCACGCGGTGCTGCTAGATACAAACATATCCACAGAGAATTTGGTGGCATTGTTACGCAGCACAATTGAATACGGCGCTCACTTACAGGCTGACTCACGAGACGTACGCGTAGGCGACGTGTTCGTGGCGTGCCCAGGCCTCACCAGCGATGGCAAGCATTTCATCGCTGCAGCGATCAAGCAGGGCGCTGCTGCGGTTCTGCTGCACGTTGAGTCGACGGCGCAATGGCAGGCGGCGGATTTCAGCGTACCAGTGCTGGGGCTGACTGACTTAAAAGCACGTCTCGGCGCACTTGCCGATCGTTGGTATGACCAGCCTTCGGCGCATCTGAAGGTCATGGCGGTGACCGGAACCAATGGCAAAACGAGTTGTGTGCAATGGCTGACCGATGCGCTGCAGGCGGCAGGCCACGCAGCAGGAGCGCTTGGCACCTTGGGAGTACGCTTTCCGGATGGATTGGTGCGCGCAGGTACGCTCACGACCCCGGATGTGATTTCGGTCCACCGAAGTTTGGCGGCGTTACGAGAGGCCGGTGCGAAGTATGTATCGCTTGAGGCCTCATCCATTGGCCTAGAGCAAGGACGGCTTGCCGGCGTGCGTATTTTTGCGGCTGGGTTCACGAATCTGTCGCGCGATCATCTCGATTATCACCACACCATGCAGGCGTATGCCGCAGCGAAGGCCCGTTTGTTTGCCTGGCCGGGGCTTCACGCTGCGGTGCTCAATGCCGACGATACCTTTGGTGCAAGCCTAGCTTCAAGCGCCGCTTGCCCGGTCGTCATGTATGGCATAGAGCACGATCGCAATTCGAGCGTTGTCGCACTGCGTGCAGAGCGCTTGGCCAACACACCGCACAGTGCGGCTTGGGTGTTGCATGCGAAAAGTGAGCAGGTCGCCATTGAAACGAAATTGTATGGCCGGCACAATATTTCAAATCTATTATGCGTAGCGGGTTTGCTTAAAGTGCTTGATTGGTCGTTGGTTGAGATTGCCGCCAGCTTTGCCAAGCTCGCACCTGTTGACGGGCGGCTCCAAACGGTCGAACCCATTCTGACTGATCTGGCTGTTCCGACGGTTTTAGTTGACTATGCCCATACTCCCGATGCGCTGACACGCGCCTTAGAGGTCGCGCGCGAGTTGGCGCAGGTACGCGGCGCGCAGGTTTGGTGCGTGATGGGTTGCGGCGGTAATCGTGACGCGGGTAAACGCCCGCTGATGGGTGAGGTCGCACAGCGATTGGCCGATCGATTCATTGTGACGAGTGACAACCCGCGCGATGAAAACCCACAGGCCATCATTGCCCAGATCGTTGCAGCGTTGCCTGCTGTTCGCACCAATGTAAGGATTGAGCCAGACCGGGCCCAAGCCATTTTGACGGCCGTCTTGGGTGCGGCGCCAACAGATGTTGTCCTCATTGCAGGCAAAGGTCATGAAGCGTATCAAGAGATCGCTGGCCAGCGCACCCCTTTTGATGATCGTCAATGGGCGCAAGCTGCACTATTATTGAAACAGCACCGCACGATTCAAACCGATTCGCGTCGTCTCGAAGTCGGCTCAATATTCTTAGCTATCAAGGGCGACCACTTCGATGGCCATGACTATCTTGCGCACATTCAGGCGGCGGGCGCCTGCGCCGCCATCGTTGACGCGATCCGGCCTGTGCCTGGCTTAGCGCAAATTGCCTTGGGTGACACCCGTGCCGCTCTGCTGCAGCTCGGGCGTGCCTGGCGCCGGCAGTTTGCCATCCCAATGATTGCGGTGACGGGCAGTAATGGCAAAACGACCACCAAAGAAATGATTTCTTCCATTTTGGCCGCTTGGCTGGGTGAGACTCACCGGTTAGCGACCGTTGGCAATCTGAATAATGAGTTAGGGGTACCTTTGACTCTGCTGCGCTTGCGCCACGATCATCAAGCAGCCGTGATTGAGCTGGGCATGAATCATCCGGGTGAAATCGCAATCTTGGCTCAGGTGACTGAGCCTACAGTGGCGTTAGTGAATAACGCTCAGCGCGAGCATCAAGAGTTCATGGTGAACGTTGAGGCAGTGGCGCGTGAAAACGCCGCAGTCTACGCCGCCTTGATGCCCGAGGGTGTCAAAGTTTTTCCGGTTGCAGACACCTTTTCTCAGTTATGGCTCGAGCTGGCTAGCGAGCGCGCGAGTCTGCGCTTTGGCACGAGTGAACAAGCTGAAGTTTGGGCCAGTGATATACACACGGATGCCCAAGGCACCAGCTTCACTGTTCATACGCCGAAAGGCGAGGGCCGCGTGACGCTGTCGGTGCCGGGCGCGCACAACGTGCTCAATGCGCTGGCGGCGGCGACCTGCGCCGTGGCTGCAGCGGTGCCGATGCGGGCGATCGAAGAAGGCCTGGCTGCCTTTCACGCGGTTTCAGGTCGTATGCAACCGCATCGCCTGGCCAATGGCGTGATGCTAATTGATGACTCTTACAACGCCAATCCTGACTCGGTACGCGCTGCGATTGACGTGCTCGCCTCTTTGCCGGCTCCGCGTGTCCTTGTACTCGGTGATATGGGCGAGGTGGGCGATAACGGCCCTGCGATGCATGAAGAGGTTGGCGCCTACGCCCGCGAGCGCGGTGTCAACCATTTGTTGACGCTGGGGCAGGCAACACGCGTAAGCGCAACTGCGTTTGGCATGCAAGCAATCATTTGCGAGACGCATGAGGAGGTAAGCGACTGGATCGCTCAGCACACGGTAAAAAGTGTATTAATCAAAGGTTCGCGTTTTATGCGCATGGAAAAAATTGTGCGTACTTGCCTTGAGCAGGTTGAGTCAACTGATAAAAAAGTGGTGAAACATGCTGTTTGAACTCTTCGGTTGGTTGGCAGAGCACTACGCACGCGGTTTTGCGGTCTTTGAATACATCACCTTGCGCGCCGTCTTGGCGTGCGCGACGTCGCTGTTGATCGGGTTGGTCGCCGGGCCGAGTGTCATTCGCAAACTCACCGCGCTAAAAATTGGCCAGACTGTGCGTAGCTATGGGCCCGAAACCCATTTGGTCAAAACGGGTACGCCCACCATGGGCGGCGCGTTAATTTTGATTTCGATTGCGGTCAGTACTCTGTTGTGGGCTGACTTGCGTAACCGCTATGTGTGGGTGGTGTTGTTGGTGACGCTCGGCTTCGGCTTGGTGGGTTGGGTGGATGATTATCGCAAAGTCGTCCACCGCGATCCAGAGGGGATGCCGGCACGTCAGAAATTCTTTTGGCAGGCCTTAATCGGTGCTGCTGCATCGCTGTATCTGATGCTTGCGATCTCGGCGCCCAGTTCTGCGAATCTATGGACAGTGGCGACAGACTGGGTGACGAGTGGGTTTTCTATCACGCTCCCCACCCGAGCCGACCTGATTGTGCCCTTTTTCAAAACTTTTAGTTACCCGCTCGGCGCGCTAGGTTTTGTGGCGGTCAGTTGGTGCGTGATTGTGGGCACCAGCAATGCAGTCAATCTGACTGATGGCCTCGATGGCTTGGCAATTATGCCCACGGTGATGGTTGGTTCAGCCTTAGGCGTGTTTGCTTATGTGGTCGGACGTGTCGACTACTCACGCTATTTGTTGTTTCCGTACGTGCCGGGCGCCGGCGAGTTGATGGTGCTCTGCGCAGCGCTTGCGGGTGCTGGCTTAGCATTTTTATGGTTTAACGCGTATCCCGCGCAGGTATTTATGGGCGACGTCGGCGCTTTGGCGCTCGGTGGCATGCTGGGGACCATTGCGATTATCGTGCGCCAAGAAATCGTACTGTTCATCATGGGTGGCGTGTTTGTAGTTGAAACGCTGTCCGTGATGTTGCAGGTGTCGTGGTTTAAATACACGCGGTACCGCTATGGGCAGGGGCAGCGTATTTTAAAAATGGCGCCGCTGCACCACCATTTTGAAGTCGGCGGCTGGAAAGAAACACAAGTCGTGGTGCGGTTTTGGATCATCAGCATGATGCTGGTGTTGATTGGTTTATCTTCGCTGAAGATTCGATGAACGAAACAGTTTCACCCTCTACACTGCCTGCGCTGGTCCTGATTGTTGGGCTCGGCGAGACCGGTGTCGCTGCAGCGCGCTGGTGCGCGCGCAACGGTTCCGCTGTACGGGTGGCTGATACGCGTCTATCCCCAGCCGGGCTTGAAGCGTTGACGCAGAAAGTAGATGTCGCCACGCTTGACTTGCATCTCGGTTGCGACGTGTTTGAGGCTGCGTTACTCGAGGACGTGGGCGCTCTGGTGTTAAGCCCAGGTCTGGCGCCTGGTTTGTCGCCCGTCAAAGAGTTGCTCGAACAGGCTGCAGTCGCCGGCATTGAAGTCATCGGTGAAATTGAATTATTCGCACGTGCCTTGCAGCAACTGCAGGCGGCGCAGCAATACGCGCCGCGCGTCTTGGGTGTGACGGGCACGAACGGCAAGACAACCGTCACGGCGTTGACTCGCCACATGTTGTCAGCCGCGGGCATCAGCGCACGTGCCGCCGGCAACATCAGCCCCGCTGCGCTAGACGCCTTGATGGATGCCCTAGATACCAATACGCTGCCCGAGGTGTGGGTACTTGAGTTGTCTAGCTTTCAACTCGAAACAACGCACAGCCTGCGTTTGACCGCAGCCGTTGTGCTCAACCTTACGCAAGATCACCTAGATTGGCATGGCAACATGCAGGCGTACGGGCAGGCAAAAGCCCGTATTTACGACATGACGGATTTGGCGCTCGTCAATCGGGATGACGCAACAGTGATGGCTATGTGCCCGCCACTCCCCGCCCTAAATGTTCGTAGTTTTGGCCGTGATACGCCCATGTTAACGGGCGACTTTGGGCTTGAAATTAGCCACGATGTTTGTTGGCTCACTACCGCCGAGGCAACCGAGTTTAACGACGACTTGCCAACGCCCGTTAAGCGTAAAAAGAATGCGCCACCTCCTGAGCGCGCCTCGGGCCGCATCTTACGCCTGATGCCGATGGATGCTCTGGGGTTGCATGGCCTGCATAATGCACTCAACACGCAAGCGGCGTTATTGCTAGCCCGCGCCGCCGGCGCTGGCCTCGGTGCCACACTGCGTGCGGCTGGCGACTACGTCGGCGAACCGCATCGCATGGAGTTTGTCCGCAATGTGCGCGGCATTGATTTTTTTAACGATAGCAAAGGGACCAACGTTGGTGCGACGGTAGCTGGCCTAGAGGGATTAGGGCGACGTTCAGTATTGATTGCTGGCGGTGCCGGCAAGGGCCAGGATTTTTCACCTTTGGTGCCGGTGGTGGCGCGCAATGTGCGCGCGGTCGTGTTGATCGGGCAAGACGCGCGCCTGCTGTCAGATACGCTTGCCGCAACCGGGGTGCCGTGCCTGTTGGCTGACACGTTACCGCAGGCCGTTGAGTTGGCCTTTGCGCAAGCCCACGAGGGCGACGCTGTTGTGCTCTCGCCAGCTTGTGCCAGCTTGGATATGTTTCGCAACTATGGACATCGTGGCCAAGTCTTTGTAGACGCCGCGCACGAGCTTGCGCTCGATCAAGGGGAGGTGGCATGAGCCTCTTTGCTGACTTAACCAATAGCGTGAATGCGGTACGACCCACCCGCACCGCGATGCGCAATTACGATTTGCCGCTGGTTGTGGCCACAAGCTTGTTGGTCGCTATCGGTATTTTGATGGTGTATTCGGCGGCAATTGCGCTGGCAGATGGCCCGAAGTATGCCAATTACGGGCGTTATTTTTTCGTCTTGCGCCAAACGCTTTATGTTGGTATGGGGCTGTTTGTCGCAGCCTTTGTGTTGACGGTGCCGATTCAGGCCTGGCAACGTGTGACGATGTGGTTGTTCATTTTTACGACGATATTGCTGATCGCGGTATTGATCCCAGGGATCGGCCGGAAGGTAAATGGCGCCATGCGTTGGTTGCCCGTCGGCCCCGTGACTTTTCAGCCTTCGGAGTTGATGAAGCTTGCCGCTTTGTTATTTACGGCCGACTACACGATACGTAAGCAAGGTCAAATGCACAGTACCTTGCGCGGCTTTTTGCCGATCGCGGTAGCGTTAGCCGTGGTGGCAGGGCTCTTGCTTAGAGAGCCTGATCTGGGTGCGGTGATTGTCATCATCGCGATTTCAATGGGGATCTTGTTTTTAGGTGGAATCAACGCGCATATATTTTCAGGTATTGCCATGGTCTTGACTGCTGGCTTTGCACTCGCAATCTATCTGTCACCCTTCAGAACACGGCGAATCTTCGCCTACTTAGA
>CANKOW010000061.1 GCA_947484295.1 Alcaligenaceae bacterium
AAGAGGCGGCGGGGATTGAGGGTGTCTGACAGCTACTAGATGCGCTCATTGTCACACGCGCTTTGCATATTTTTTTCATTAATCCAGACAGACCGTGAGCTGGCAGGTTTTCGAGTCGTTTCAAGGAGACAGCAATGCAGGTAGTTGAATTTGCACCGCTAGTGAGCAGACTGAATACGAGTTGCCGAGGCGCACTCGAAAATGCTGCCGGTACTTGTTTAAGTCGTACGCACTATGAGATCACTGTTGAGCATTTGATGGCCCGTCTGCTTGAAGATCCAATGGGCGATATTCAGCTGATCCTGAAACAAGCCGGAATCGATCCGGGGCGCGTAATGCGGGCGTTAGATCAAACCATCGAGTCGTTTAAGACGGGTAACGGTGGTAAGCCCCAATTTTCACCGTTATTGCCTGAACTATTTGCCGATGGCTGGTTGATTGCCTCGGTTGAACTATTTGAAAACCGTATTCGTTCGGGTGCGCTTTTTGCTGCCTTTATCTCGCGCTTGTCGTTTTACGGCATAGACTCGTACACCAAACTGCTTGATGGCCTGAACAAAACAAAAGTGATGGGTCTCTTAGGCCAAGTCGCTGCAACTTCGCGTGAAGCTGGCGAGTCAGGCCCGATGGGTAACGAGACTGGCTCTGGGGCAGGCGCCGCGCCTCAAGGCGACAAAGCTGGTAGTGCGTTGCAAAGATTTTGCGAAGACTTTACCGCAAAAGCCCGTGCCGGCAAGATTGATCCCGTGTTTGGACGTGACCCTGAAATCCGTCAGATGGTTGATATTTTGGCACGTCGCCGTAAAAACAATCCGATTTGCGTCGGTGATCCTGGCGTCGGTAAAACAGCCGTCATTGAAGGCTTGGCCGTGCGCGTCATCGAGGGTGATGTCCCAGACATCTTGAAAGACGTCACGATTTTAGGGTTGGATATGGGGGCCCTTGAGGCTGGTGCGGGCGTCAAAGGTGAGTTTGAAAATCGCTTGCGTGGCGTGATCAACGAAATTAAAGCCTCGACCAAACCGATCTTATTGTTTATTGATGAGGCACACACGCTGATTGGCGCTGGGGGCTCTGCAGGAACCAACGATGCAGCCAATCTTCTGAAGCCAGCGCTTGCACGTGGTGAATTGCGTACGATTGCAGCAACCACTTGGAGCGAGTACAAGAAATATTTTGAAAAGGATCCCGCACTGGCGCGTCGCTTTGAACTGGTGAAACTTGACGAGCCGTCTGTCGAAATGACTGTGCAGATTTTGCGTGGCTTGAAATCGCGCTACGAAGAAGTGCATCAAGTGATTGTGCGCGACGATGCCTTGCATGCAGCGGCAGAACTGTCGCATCGGTATATTACGGGCCGACAGTTACCTGATAAAGCCATCGACTTGTTCGATACCGCTTGCGCGCGTATTAAAGTGAACTTGTCGTCAAAGCCAGATTTTATTGAAGACCGTGAGCGCAAGTTGCAAATGCTCGAGCGCGAAAAGCAGGGTTTATTACGTGATCAAGATAACGGCGTCGGTGTCGACCTCGAACGCTTAGCTGCGATTGCTAAAGAACAAGAAAGCATTACCGAGGCGTTAGTAGGTTTGCAGGCGCGTTTTGACAAAGAGTTGGAGGCCGCCCGTAACGTCGTTAAGCTGCGTCAAGAACGTGCGCAGTTCAAGAAGGTGCAAGCGCAAGCCGCAGCAGCGGGCGCGACCCCCGTGTCAGCCACGACCGCACCTGAAACTGTCGCGGCTCCAGCGGGTACGTCTGGCGAAGTTGCCTCGGCGAATGCCACGCCCGAAGCGAACGAGCAAAAGGCAGCCCCACGCACGCTTGGCCAAGTCGAGCAAGAGATTCGCACGGCTGAAGCAGCCCTTGCAGAACTGCAGAGCAAAGAAAAACTCGTCTTCATCGAGGTGGCGCCCGATACCATTGCTAAGGTGGTCTCAGACCGTACTGGCGTACCCTTGGGCAAAATGATGCGTGACCATGCTGCGAGCGCCTTGGCTCTTGAGCAGTCTTTAGAGGTCAGAATTAAGGGTCAAGATCACGCGATTGCAGCTATCGCTGAAGTGCTGAAGTCGGCAAGTTCGGGTCTGCGTGACCCGGACCAGCCGATGGGTGTGTTTTTACTGGCCGGCCCCTCGGGTACGGGCAAAACCGAAACTGCGTTGTCAGTGGCGGACATGATGTTTGGTGGCGAGCAGTCGATTGTCACGATCAACATGAGTGAGTTTCAAGAGAAGCATACCGTGAGCCGTTTAGTGGGTTCGCCTCCAGGCTACGTCGGTTACGGTGAAGGCGGTGTGCTCACCGAAGCGGTGCGCCAGCGTCCTTACACAGTTGTGCTGCTCGATGAGGTTGAAAAAGCGCATCTCGATGTGGTGAATTTGTTTTATCAAGTATTTGACAAAGGGATTTTGTCTGACGGCGAAGGGCGTGAAATCAACTTTAGAAACACGGTGGTGTTTTTAACTTCAAATCTAGCCTTAGATGTCATTACTGAACTGTGCTCTGGAGACGAACGTCCAGATCCCTCTTTGGTGATGGCGGCCGTACGCCCAATCTTGTCAAATCACTTCAAGCCTGCGCTGTTGGCACGTATGACAGTGATACCGTTCTACACCCTACCCAAAGATGCGCTGCGTGGCATTGTTGATCTGAAGCTTAAAAAGGTCATCAACCGTATGGCTGCAAATAACAAGATTGCGCTTGAAATTACAACGCCGGCGCGCGAAGCCGTTACCGCGCGTTGTACCGAGGTTGAAACGGGCGCGCGTAATATCGACTTTATTCTAAAGGGTACGGTCTTGCCTCTGCTTTCAAACAGTTTGCTCGAAAGTATGGCAAAAAATACCAATCCCACCACAGCAAAGCTGGATGTTGATGCTGCCGGCGAATTCGTCGCGACTTTTTCTTAAGGACGAGACATGGCAGACAAATGCGCGTGGGTTATTGCGTGGGGTGAGGGGGTGGATCCGGCTGCCCAACTCATCGCGGGCGCAGCTCGACAATACGGTCTGAATGTGAAGGGGCAGCACTGGCCTGAAAAAGAAAAGCAGGCCTGGTTGGCATCGGCCAAAGAGGCCGCCGATGCGCAGACTGCGGTCATCCTTCTTGTGACGACGCATGTTGTGTATGCGCAGCCCGAGAATCGACGTGCTTTGGCGTTGTTTCGTTTACGGTTGCAAAGTTTGTTAAATCGACAGGTCGACGGTGTCGTGCTGCTGCAAGGCCCGCCCCCTGCTGAGCCGTCTCCTGAGCTGTTTGGTACCGCGGTGTTAGGTGATTGGATGGTGGTGGGGCCGACCGATAAGTGGGTTGCCCGAGCCGTCGCACGAGCGCATGCACCGGCCAAGTCTTCGTTGCCCTTGCGGCTTTCGGTCTATGCCGAAGAGCGCTTGGGTGTTTGGCTTGAGCTACGTCCTTCTACAACAGAGGCGTTACAAGGCTTAATCGCTGGTGTGTCTGGGACCGGGGCCGACATTACTTTTCATGCGGTAGGCCTCAGTGGCCGCTTGCCTGATAAGTCGGTTAACGAGTATGAGTTGCGTGGGCTCAAGTTTGATACCGAGGGTGTTGCGTTTAACGCCTGGGGCTTACAAAACAAGATCACACCAGAACAAAGCTATTTTATTCGTTTAGAGGGTGAGCCTGATGTGTTAGCGTTTGGCGCGTTACCTGGCGGCGAAATCTCGGAGTTAGAATTTGTTAGATTGGCCTGAAGGCCCTGCGGTTACTGCAACCTTACGCCGAGTGCAACAACTCGGTGCGCCGGTCGATGGCTTGCGTATGCCCTATGCAGATTGTAGAGGTGAGCAATTCGTGCACCTCTCAAAATCTGTGACTTGTACGCTCTGAGGCTTGTTTATGGCAATTGATTTTGAGGCACTGCTACTGCCTGTTTCTATTGAAACCCCTGGTGGTGTCGAGCCGCGTGAGGCGCCGCAATACGATGCGATTTTTGCCGAGATTGAGCGGTTAACGAGCCCGTCCGCTGATCGCCAGCCAGATTGGCCTAAGGTTGAGGCCCAGTCGACTGAGTTGTTAAAAACGGTCTCAAAAGACTTCATGGTTGCCTCTTGGTTGTCTGCCGCCTGGATTGAAAAATCCGGAGTTGAGGGTCTCTCGGCGGGTTTGGGTCTACTCGCAGGTTTGCTAAAAACTTACTGGGAGACTGGTTTTCCGTCCGTTAAGAGATTGCGGGGCCGTCGCAACGCTGTGCTCTGGTGGACTGATCGGGTCACCGCTTGGCTGGGCAACACAACACTCGGGGCGGTACCCCTTGAGGCCCACACCTTGATGGTAGAGCATATTCAAGAGATCGATAGCAGGTTCGCTGAAGTCGATCCTGAGGCGCCCTCCCTGAACGAACTGATGAATCTGATTAAGCGACTCGATGTGATTGAGCCGCCGGGCCAGTCCGTTGCCCAAGACGCTGAGGCTACGCAAGCGACCACTACACCAAGCGCGATTGGGACAAGCGCGACGACTGGCGCCGCGAGCGCAAGCGTTGCTATGTCAGCCGCCCCCACCGCTAGACCGCAACTTGGTACCTTAAACAAGGTTGCCACCGCTGGCCCGCAGCTTGGTACCCTAAGCAAGGTTGCAAACCTTGACGACTGGGTGGCTGCTTTAGGGGCAGTGTTTGGATACTTGGGAGATGCCAGCCAAAAGCTTGCTGAGCTTGATCCCTATCAGCCATTGGCCCTCGGCTTGAATCGCTTTGGTGCGCGCGGTGCCTTGTTAAGCTTGCCACCAGCGCAAGGGCAAGCGACGCTGATCGCACCACCACCGATGGCCGAGGTGCAGTCGTTTAACGCGGTATGTGATGCGGGTAACCCTCAAGGCGTTGCGAGTTTTTGTGAAGGGCGTCTAGCAACGTATCCATTTTGGCTAGACCTCGATCGACAGTCAGCACTCGCCTATGGTGCGATGGGGCCCATAGCGGCGGGCATGCGGTCGTCTGTGATCGACGAGGTGTTGGCATTTGTGAAGCGTCTGCCGGGTGTTGAGCGGCTGACTTTTTCGGATGGCACCCCTTTTGCTGACGAAGCAACCAAAGCGTGGCTTGCAACCTGTTTGGCAGAGCGTACGGGTGGCGGTGTTGCCGATAAATTTTCTGAAGCAAAAAGACAGGCTAACGAAAGTGTAGGTTCAGGCGACTCTGAAGGGGCCGTTACACTACTGCAAGACTTTCTTTCTAGTACGCGCTCGGGACGCGATCAGTTTCGCGCACGGGTAGCCTTGGTTGAACTGGCGCTAGGTCTGAAAAAAGACTTAGATGTGCAGCCCTTGATTGATCCTTTGTTGGAGGAGTGCGAGCGCCTAAACCTGACGTACTGGGAGCCCGAGCTGGCCTTGTTAGCATGGAGTTTAAAGTTGCGCGCGGCGCGCGCTAGCGCCAAGCAGTTAGAAGATTCATCGGATCTTGAAAAAAAAGCGGCAAGCCAAAGCGCTTTACAGCTAGCGCTGAAAAAAGTCTCGATGCTTGATTTTGGTGAGGCAATGCGCCAGGTATAGTTGGTCTAAATCGTATTGGTCTTGCAAAGGGCTTAAACTAGTGCCTACCCATGTCCGGTGTAATAATTCAACGGGAGACTAATAATAATGATTGACACCATCATTCGCAGCAATCAGGTTGTGACACCGCAAGGTGTTGGCGCGTACGACATCGCGATCTCAGGTCAAACAATCGCCGCGGTCGCAGCGATCGGGGCACTCCCCCTTGCCCCCCATACGCGACTGATCGATGCCACAAATAAATTGGTGATACCTGGCGGTATTGACCCACACGTGCATTGCGCTTGGCACATTCCGGGCCCCGAAGGCAAGTCTGAAATGACGGCTGCGCCCGACGTTGTGAGTCGCGCTGCACTCTTTGGTGGCACGACGACCTTGCTTGATTTTGCGCGTTGGACGCATGGCAACACGGTGCAGGGCACGATCGAGGCGCGCGATAAAGATTGGATTGGGCGTTGCTTTACTGATTTTGCGTATCACGTAATGGTTGAAGGTTTATTTCCTGTCGGTTTGACCAATCAGGTTGCTGAAGCGATTCAAGCAGGGTACGCGACGGTTAAGATTTTCACGACAGACATCACGCCAAGCCGCAAGGGGCGTATGGTTGGGTATGGTGATATCTGGGAGATGTTTAAAGTCCTGAGTAAAAACGGTGGTTTAGGCGTGATTCATGCCGAAGACAATGACATCGTGATGCATATGTACGACAAACTGATCCGCGAGGGTCGCGTTGGTTTTGAACACATGTCAGAGGTTCACAACACACTCTCAGAAGACCTCTCGTTTCGTCGCGTGATTCGTTTGGCAGAGCAAATGAATACTGCGATTTATATGATGCACGTGAGCGCGGGTACCGGTGTTCAGGCGATTCGCGAAGCACGCTCACGAGGCAAGCCGGTGTACGGAGAAACTCTGCACCAATATATTCTTCATACTGAAGACGATTACAAATTGCCAAACGGTCAGGTTTTTCATACCTATCCTTCGCTGAAAAGCAAAGAAGATACTGAGGCGCTCTGGAAGGGCGTCAGCGACAACGTGATTCACTCGATTGCGACCGACGAGCTGTGTTGTTCGCTGGCGGTTAAAACCCAAGGAAAACGCATTGATGACACCACGGGTGGCAATACTGGCGTCGAACCACGGGTATCGTTGATGTACACCGAGATGGTCGAAAAACGTGGCTATTCACTCATGCAGTTCGTTGATTTGGTCTCGTCAAACGCTGCGCGTATTCTTGGGATGTATCCCCGTAAAGGTGCGATTGCAGCAGGCAGCGACGCTGATCTCGTGATCTTGGATCCGGGCCTTGCGCGAACCATTCAAAATAAAGATCTGCACGAATCAGACTACACGCCCTGGGAGGGGCATCAGGTAGGCCTTTGGCCCTGCTTGACCATGTTGCGCGGCAAAATCATGGTTGAAGACGGAAAATTCTTTGGTCAACTGAGTGATGGTCAGTACTTAAAGCGCAAAATCGCCCCCGAAATTCTTGCCGGGATCAGACTGTAATGTCTGAGGGGCAGTGCAGCGCACAGCTTGTTGCGCTTGCGTCTTTGTTGCAAGAGAGTATGCAGTATTGGGGGTTGGCTAGGCGAGTCGAAGTCGTTACTCTTCAGGCGGCACCTGATGAGCCCACTCAGCAGATTGTGTTGCTCGAGACGACAGGCGACGTTGCTTCCCAAGCGCTCACCGTTCAGCTTTTAAGTGAGCAAGCGCCCGAGCAAGCGCCGATGCGGTGGTTGGTCCTGACGGCGCAGGCGCAGCCGGAGACACTGCGCACACACCATTACTGCAGTTCGGTGCTGCATGTATTGCGTACGATCAGAGAAGTATCAGACCCAGCGTTCAGGCCGGGTAAGCGCCTGCGCATGGGCGTGGCCCCGCTGCGCTTATGACGCCGTTGATTTTATTAACTGGGTTTTTAGGAAGCGGCAAAACCACTTTGCTAGCGGGTTTGCTGCGTCGCCCCGCGTTTGCGCGCACTGCTGTCATTATTAATGAGTTTGGCGCGGTCGGCTTGGATCACGAGTTGTTAGAGGCGGGCGACGATAACATCATCGAGTTGACGAATGGTTGTTTATGTTGTCGGGTGCAAACCGATCTCGCAAAGACCCTAGCGCAGCTAGACCGGCGCCGCGCGTTAGGCGAGGCTGCCTTCGAGCGCGTGATCATCGAGACTTCGGGTTTGGCTGACCCGGTGCCCATTGTTCATGCCTTGACAAGCGATCTGTCAATTGCTGGCACCTTTGAGCTTGAGCATGTGGTCACTGTGGTCGACGAATTATGTGCTGTACAAACGGCTGAGCAATACCCTGAGGCCCGCCGTCAAATCGCGTTAGCCGACGTGCTTGTGCTGAGCAAGCAAGATTTGGCTAGCCCTGAAGATCACGCGCGTACTAGCGCATACCTTGACCGCTTAAATCAGACGGCCTTGAGGGTCGAAAGCCGCGAACTTGAGCAGGCCTTGTTGCAAGCGACGCCAGCTGTCCCCGTAGCGGCGGCGGGTACTTATCAACGCCTGGGTCTAAAAGTTAGCGACCATGCCGGGCATACCCATGGCTCGCCCATGCAGCGCACGGCCGAACAGGTCTACACCACGCTAGAAGTGATCCGAGACAAGCCACTTGCCGCAAACGTGATTCCGCTCTTTCTTGAGGCCTTGGCGACACACGAAGGCGCGAGCCTGTTGCGTTTGAAGGGTTTGGTACAGATCGCCGAGATGCCCGCGCAACCCTTAGTGCTTCATGGAGTGCAGCACGTGTTTTACCAGCCAGTCTGGCTAGAGCGCTGGCCGAGTCAAGACCATCGCACGCGCATTGTCTTGATTGGGCACGGTTTGTCGAAGGTCTGGGTGCAGCGCTTGCTAGAGGCGCTTGAGGCCGAAGTGGCCACGTTTACTATCGGGTAGACTAACCCTTATCTTTAATGGCCATACGGAGCGCTTAGCCATGAGTACGACCCTCTCTAAACCACGCGTTGCGATCATTGGCACTGGCGGAACCATCTCGTCCATTGCTCTCGATAGCCTTGATGTGCTTGACTATCCCGACGTCAGCCGCAAAATGAAGCCTGCTGAAGTTGTTGACCGCACACAAGAACTGGCACGCTTTGCTGACATCGTGTCAATTAATTTTCGTGAGGTTGGCAGCACCGCAATTGGCCCGGCCGACTGGCTTGAATTACTACAACTGATTCATGCCACCGAGGCTCAAGAAGGGGGCTTTGCTGGCTATGTCATTTTGCACGGCACCTCAACGCTCGAAGAGACCGCATACTTTTTGAATCTGACCTTGAAAATCAAGCCGACAGTTGTGCTGGTTGGCGCGCAGCGCCCAGCCAGTGCCGTTAGTACAGAAGGCCCGATGAATCTGCTTGCAGCAGTGCGCACGGCGATTGAGCCTAAAGCTCAGGGCTTGGGTGTGTTGGTGGTTATGAATGACGAAATTCAAGCCGCGCGCGAAGTCACCAAGGTTTCAACCTATCGCGTAAACACCTTCAGAACACCAGACTTTGGTGTGCTAGGGCAGGTCGATGGTGATCAAGTCGTGATCTACCGACATCCGGTGCGCAAGCATACGGTTGATACGGTTTTTGATGTTGCGGGGCTAAAGGCGCTGCCACGCGTTGACATTGCTTATGCTTACGCTGGTGCTGACGCTGTGGCCATTGAGGCATACGTGGGTGCGGGTGCGCGGGGTTTAGTTTCGGCTGGGTTGCCACCAGGCATCCCACCACCATTACAAAGCGCTGCGTTTGAACGTGCGGTGGCTCAGGGTGTTGTTGTGGTGCAGGCAAGCCGAGGCGGTGCTGGCAGAGTCGCTCGCAGAAAATACCTGCGCGACAAGCACATCGTCGCCTCTGATAATTTAAATGCTCAAAAATGCCGCATCTTGCTGATGCTAGCCTTGACTGTGACGCAAGATCCCGAAGTGGTGCAGTCTTATTTTGATTTGTACTAGCGTCAAGCCGCCAAAGCAAACTTATTTTCTAAGACGTTACCTAAAATACGCGTGGTGGCGGGGCGCCCTAAAAAGGCTGTGCGCCCTAAGATGTCGCCGCGCTTAAGGTCTTTACCATCGGCCTTGACGATATAACCGCAAACCTTATTCGCTTTTTCAATTTTCAGAAAAGGCTCGCGCCCAGAAACACGCACGCTATTGATCATCTTGTCGACAACGTGGTCATCCCACTGATTACTTTGATAGTTTTCAGTTTCGATATTTTTCTTGATATAACTTAAAAAGCGGTCGACCGCCTCGCGCAGAGGTTGGTCGGCTCGTTTTTCGTTGATGCCTGTGGTGTTTTGGGTAGCCATGATATTCTCCGTGAAAGCAAGAACATTATTCAGCTTGCTCGATAGTAACGTCAGCGCATCTTATGAGCCGGCGCTAAAAACTGATTGTTGCTTTGCCATGATTACGATACGCAATGAATGATCATCATTGAGTTCCTAGCTTACGCTAACTGTAAAAGAAATCAATGATGGATAGCGCTAAAAGCACGGTGTGAAGAAAAAATATTTTAAAAACCCGCACTCAGATGACCCGGTCGTGCACGCGATACCCATATCTTGCAAATGCAAGAGGCCGAGCAGGCTACATACCTTGCAAAGTTTACGCGCGACGCAAGCTACCAATCTTGCTAACTTAAGTTAGGCCGGCGTAACAACCGGTGGCTTGGGCTCTTTGACGCGCAAGCGATGCCAAAGCAAGATCACGGTAAAGGCCCCAAAAATGGCGTGTATCAACCATACCCCGATGACGAAGCGCAATTTGCCATGAATGATCCAACCTTGCGTAATGTTGATGAGGTTCATGTAGAGCATCGCTACCAGGCCTGCGATCAATAAATCCCCAGAGCGGCCGATGCGCGGGTTCACTGCGCCCAAAGGGATCGCCATCAAGGCAAGATTCAAGGCAGCGAGCGGTAGAGCCATTCGCCACATGATTTGACCGTATGAACTGTTTTCTTTGTCGCTAATCAAAAGTGAAGTCGGCCGCGATCGTCGACTTTCTAGAGTAGTCGCTCGGGCTTTTTCAAGCGATTCTTCAGCATTTTTACTTTCGATACGAACCCCAAAAGCGTCAAACTCGGCGAAACGCATTTCAGAGGTACCCGGTTTGAGGTCGTAGCGGTGACCGGCGCCTAAGACCAAAAAGCGATCGCCATTTACTTCGGTTTCAATCTTGGCCGAGGCCGACGTGATCAGGGTTAACCAGTCGGGGTCAATCAGGCGCATGAAAATCTGCCCCAGTGGGTTGTCGTTCAGGCTGGTTGTACCTTCAACAAAAAAGACACGGGCGCCTTTCTCGGTTTCTAAAAACTGGCCAGGGGTGATTTTTGAAAGATCAGAGCGCATTTCGAAACGGGCTCGATATTCACCGATCTGGCGATTGGCCCAAGGCGTTGCGTAGAGCGTTAAACATGAGATCAGTACCGCAATGGGTATCGCAATGCGCAAGACGGGGTTCACCCAGTTTGCCAGCGATAGCCCGCTTGAAAACCAGACCACCATTTCAGATTCACGATAATTTCGGGTGACCGTCGTGAGCACGCCAATAAAAATTGAGACGGTCAAAATGATGGGTAGGGCAGCGATTAGCGTAAAAGTTGCCAAGCCCACCACCACGTCCGAGCCGATACGACCCGCCGCCGCCTCGCCCAGTAGGCGCACTAGCACAACGCTCAGCCACACGACAATCAGCGTCGAGAGCACAACGCTAAAGTGACTGGCGATTTCTGAGACAACTGAGCGTTTAAATAGAGACATTTCTTTTTGGCACCGAAACGTGAGGTGCCATGGCCGATGCGAAAGCGCACCATTCACGAAATTTAGCACACTGGCTCGGTTTCGAACGTTCAGGCGCTCGGGTAACCACTACGATCCAAGATACACTTGTTCGATTCACTAGATTTTTACGATCCTATTTAAAAGGGAAAAAAAGTGCCTTTGCCAGACAGTATCGAACGCGAAGAAATCCATAAACGTCAGATCACCATGCGGGCGTACCGGCGCGCCGATGGGCTCTACGACATCGAGGGCCAGGTCGTCGATAACAAGCCCATCGAGTTTGTGGCTCCCCTAACCAGCCGTGTGCTCGCTCCAGGTCAGCCCATCCATGATTTGTGGGTGCGTCTGGTGATTGATGACGAGTTCTTAATTCATGATGTATTTTCGTCCTCAGATTCAACGCCGTTTACCGTCTGCAAGCAAGCCCCACCGACGCTTTCTGTGTTGAAGGGCGAGCGCATTGGTGGCGGCTGGGCAAAGCTAGTGCGCTCAAAATTAAAGGGCGCCGCAAGCTGTACGCATTTGATGGAGTTGCTTGGGCCTATGGCCACTGCGGCTTATCAAGCACTGTGGCCGGTGATACGCGATCGGCCAGAGGTGTTAGATGCTAATGGCCGACCAGTCAAAATTGATAGCTGCTACGCCTACGCCAGCAACCGCGAAGTCACGCTAAAACTTTGGCCTCAGTTTTACGATGGTCCCAAGCCATAGGATTTGCCAAGCTATACTCCAGTCAAAATATTGACTCAACGCGGCGCGCCTGTTTGAACTACGCGCCGCCTTGCATAAAAAAACGGAGACCTCACATGCGTTCGTTATTATTTGTACCAGCCGACAGCCCGCGTAAGCTCGAAAAATCACTGCAAAGCGGTGCCGACGTCTTGATTTTTGATCTTGAAGATGCCGTGTCGCCGGCCCGCAAAGAAGAGGGTCGTATTGAGGTTGTTAAATTTTTGACGCAGACCAAGGCCTCTGGGGTCAAAACGCCCAAGCTTTATGTACGCGTCAATGCCTTGACCACCGGTATGACCTTGACCGACTTAGCCGCGGTGATGCGCTGCCGCCCGGATGGGATCGCACTACCTAAGTCTTCTGGCGCTGCTGATGTCGCCTTGCTGGCTGCCTACCTTGAAGCCTTTGAACAGATGTTTCCGGCGGTGGCGGGCGAAGCGGCGCAAACCGCGATCTTGCCGATCGTGACCGAAACCGCAGAAGCGCTTGCTGGCTTAAACAGCTACCGAGGTGCCTCGCCGCGTTTGGCTGGTTTGATGTGGGGCGCAGAAGACTTGGCGGGCGACATTGGTGCATTGACAAACAAAGATGAAGAAGCGCCCGAACAATGGACCTCGCCTTTTGGGTTGGTGCGCAACCTATGCCTGTTTGCAGCGGCTGCGGCCGGTGTGCCTGCGATCGACACAGTACCAACAGAACTCAATAACCCTGAGGCGTTGCTGCGCGAAACCCGTCGCGCCTATCGTGATGGGTTTTCAGCCAAAGCTGCGATTCATCCAGGGCAAGTACCAGTCATCAATCAAGCGATGACACCAGACGCTCAGGCCCAAGAGTGGGCGCGACGCGTGATTGCAGCCTTTGCCGCAAACACCAGCGTGGGCGTGGCCACACTTGATGGCAAGATGCTCGACACACCGCACCTTCGTTTAGCTAAAAAAATTGCTGCTGCGACGCAGCTCGCTTAAGAGGATTGTGAAGATGGCCGGTCCTTTGGTAGGTGTACGTGTCGTTGACATGACCTCGATTTTGATGGGGCCCTATGCCGCGCAGTTGCTAGGCGATATGGGTGCCGATGTCATCAAAGTCGAAGCACCTGTTGGGGATATGGTGCGTGATTTAGGACCGATGCAACACCCTCGAATGGGCGCGTTGTACCTGCATGTCAATCGTAGCAAGCGTGGTTTGGTGCTTGATCTGAAACAGCCCGCTGGGCTTGAGGCGATTAAGAAGTTGCTTGCAACCGCGGATGTGCTGTTGTACAACGTGCGCCCGCAAGCGATGGCCCGTTTAGGTTTGGGTTACGACGTTGTGCAAAAAATTAATCCTCGACTGCTGTACGTCGGTACGTTTGGTTTTGGACAAGATGGCCCCTATGCCGCCAAGCCCGCCTTTGATGATTTGATTCAAGGTGCGATTGGGCTGCCGTCCCTCATTAAACAGGCGGGTGCTGATGTGCCGCGCTACGTACCCTCAAATATTGTCGATCGCACCGTTGGCTTGTATGCCGTGACGTCGTTGTGCGCAGCCTTGTTTCATCGAGAAAAAACTGGGTATGGGCAAAAGATCGATATCCCCATGTTTGAGACCATGATTAGCCATTTGTTAAGCGATCATATTGGTGGCCAAACCTTTGATCCGCCCAACGGCCCGCCAGGCTACCCCCGTCTGCTTGCCTCTGAACGTCGTCCTTATAAAACCGCCGATGGTTTCGTCTGTGCCGTGATTTACAGCGACAAGCAATGGGCCTCATTTTTTAAAGCGATCGGTCGCTCAGAAATCTTTGAAAACGATCCACGGTTTTTAAACCTGACGGTGCGCACACAGCACATCAATGATTTGCAAGCGTTAGCCGCAAAAATATTTTTAGAACGTACGACAAACGCCTGGCTTGAGTTGCTTGATCAGGCTGATATCCCAACCATGCCATTGCACACACTTGAAACAATTTTTGACGACCCGCACTTAAAGGCGGTCAACATGTTTGAATGGATCGAGCACCCAACAGAAGGTCGAGTCAGGCGCGTTGCGGTGCCAACAACCTGGAGCGATAGCCAGCCGATGCCAGGCCGCAACGCCCCTGGGTTGGGTGAACATAGCGCTGAGATTTTAAAAGAGCTGGGTTATTCAGATGCTGACATTGCGACGTTGATCGCGCAAGGCGTGACGCTCACAGCAAAGACCAAAGCAGGCGCGTAACGTGACCATCGATTTCACCCGTTGGATACGGCCTGGTGACGGTATCTGGTGGAATGAATGCACGGCCGAACCTTTAACCTTGACCGAGGCGCTGGTGAGCCAGCGCCAGGCTTTTGGAGGGTGCTCGGTATTTGTGGGCCCCACTTATACGGCGACGTTGCAACCCGAGCATGCTGACTGGCTATCCATGCTGAGTTACTGCGGTATTGGTGAAAATCGAAAATTACTCGAAGCCGGTGCGATGCAATTGATTCCCAGTCATTGCTCGCAGCTGCATCGCCTACCTTTTGAGGGGGCGGCAAAAGCGGATGTGGTCTTTTTACATCTAAGCCCTGAAGGCCCGGACGGTCGGCGCAGTTTAGGTATTGCCAATGACTACCTGATCACGGCAGCAAAACAAGCGCGGGTCGTCATTGCTGAGGTGAATCAGCAAATGCCTTGGACCTTCACTTCACACGCGCTCGACGGCGTAAAAATTGACGCAATCGTTGAGTCAGATCGACCACTGATTGAGCTGAAACGAAGCGCAATTTCAGAGGTTGAGAGCCGTATTGCTCAACACGCCTTAGAGTTTATCGGTGACCGCTCGGTACTTGAAATGGGGATCGGCGCCATACCCGAGTCGATTCTGTCGGCGCTCAGTGACCGTAAAGATTTAGGCATTCATACCGGAATGTTAGGGGACGTTGCCGTTGATTTAATCGAATGCGGCGCAGTGACGAATGCTTTCAAAGCGCTCGACCGCGGGCTGACCACTGCAGGCGTGTTGATGGGTACGCGCCGCTTGTACGAGTTTGCCCGGCACAATGCCTTGCTAAATATTCAGCCTTTTACCTACGTGCACAGCCACACTACGCTAGCGCAGCTTGAGCACTTTGTAGCAATTAATTCTGCGATTGAAGTGGACCTGACTGGCCAGGTCGGAGCAGAGGTGATTGATGGAAAATATATCGGCGCAACCGGTGGGCAGGTGGACTTCACCCGCGGCGCGCTCGCGTCTAAAGGTGGGCGTTCGATCGTTGCGCTACCCTCGACGGCCAAGCGCGGTCAGCTTAGCCGGATTGTGGTGAACCTGCAGGGGCCTGCGACGAGCTTGCGCACTGACGCCGATGTGGTTGTAACAGAGTGGGGCAGTGCGCAGCTAAAGGGGCAGACATTGCACGAGCGGGTCAAGCGCATGATTGCGATTGCTCATCCCGAGCACCAAGAGCGATTGGCGCGCGAAGTGCACGAACAAGGGGTCTGTTAACCGCTCAAGCGGTTAGCACCGTGAGTGCTTGGTCGTGTGGTGTCAGGCATGCA
>CANKOW010000062.1 GCA_947484295.1 Alcaligenaceae bacterium
GCTTGCCGACAAGGTTGAAGGCAACTTACTGGCGGCACATCAAGAAATCTTAAAACTGGGCTTACTCTTTGACGAAGGCCTGTTGCCAGCCGATGCCGTTGAACAGGCGGTCATGAACGTCGCGCGCTACAACATCTATGGGCTGCGCGATGCCATGCTACTGGGCGATGTGCCACGATTGGTTCGCATGATGGGCGGCTTAAAAGCCGAGGGCGAGGCCCTGCCCTTAGTGTTATGGGCGATTGGTGAAGAGATCAGAACGCTCGCACGGGTGTCCCAGGCACAGGCTGCAGGACAAGACTTAACCTCCGTGCTACGCTCACAGCGTGTGTTTGGTACCCATGAGAGTTTGGCGCGACAAGCGTTATCAAGGGTTGCGGCGCGTAGCTGGCCTGCGGCGGTTCAACATGCTCACGAAGTTGATCGACTGATTAAAGGTTTGTCAGTTGCCGGGCGCCTTCAAGATCCGTGGGAAGAAATGACCCGGCTCGCGATGCGGGTCGCTGCAGCGGGTGCGCGTGCCTGACACGCGCGACGGTTGTTGCGACAGATGCGCGTACCTGAGACTTTCGACAGTTGCAGCGACAAATGCACATGCCTGACACTTTCGACGGTTGCAGCGGCGGGTCTGCATCCTAGGTGACCGAAATTTTTGCCGTTTCTTCGCCCTATTCAGACAATTGAAATATTCATGACCACTTTACAAGACACGATGCAGCAGATCGGACGCCAGGCCAGGCAGGCCTCGCGCGTGATGATGCGCGCAAGCGGTGCGCAAAAAACACAGGCGCTGTTGGCCATGGCTGAAGCATTATCGACCCAGCGCTCGGCGTTGCAGCGGGCTAACGCAAGCGATGTAGACTCTGCACGTGCGCGCCAACTTGAACCGGCCTTACTCGACCGACTCACGCTATCTGAGCGCTCGATTGATGTGATGATCGAGGGCCTGCGACAAATCGCGGCAATGCCCGATCCGATTGGCGGCTTAAACGCCACAACGGTGCGCCCTAACGGCATGCAGGTGGCCCAAATGCGTGTGCCGCTGGGTGTGATTGGTATTATTTATGAATCGCGCCCCAACGTCACGATCGACGCTGCAGCCTTGTGCCTGAAATCTGGCAATGCCTGCATTTTGCGCGGTGGCAGCGAGGCCTTGCAATCCAATCTAGCCTTGGCCAAAATCGTTGAGCAAGGCCTAAGTGCGGCGGGTTTACCCAAGCATGCTGTTCAAGTCATTGACACGCCAGATCGAGCGGTGGTCGGCGAACTCATCACAATGACTGAACACATCGATGTGATTATTCCGCGCGGCGGAAAAAGTCTGATTAAACGCCTAGGTGCTGAAGCACGCGTGCCAATGATTAAGCATCTGGATGGTAACTGCCATGTGTATATTGACGCGCAGGCTGATTTGAAACAAGCCGGTGACATTGCGTTTAATGCCAAGACCTATCGCTATGGCGTGTGCGGTGCCATGGAAACCCTCTTGGTGCACAAAGATGTCGCTGCAGCCTGCTTGCCGGATTTAGCCAAGCGCCTGCTTGCGCATGGCGTCGAATTGCGTGGCTGCGCGCAAACACAAACACTCGTCTCCCAGGCAATCGCAGCAACTGAAGAAGATTGGGCGACTGAATACTTAGGCCCAATCTTAGCTATTCGAATTGTTGATTCCCTTAAAGACGCGATCGCGCACATCGAGCGTTGGGGCTCGGGCCACACTGACTCAATCGTGACGCAACAGATTGCAGCTGCGCAACAGTTTCAGCGCGAAGTCGATTCGAGTTCGGTCTATGTGAACCTACCCACCTGCTTTGCCGATGGTTTTGAATATGGCTTAGGTGCAGAGATCGGGATTTCAACCAATCGCCTGCATGCGCGCGGGCCAGTCGGTCTTGAAGGCTTGACCACCTTAAAATGGGTGCTGCAGGGTAATGGGCAGCTTCGTGGATAGCCATCACGCTGGTGCTGTACTGGCCAGCGGAGCAATAAAATCGTTCGTGGTCTTGGGCTGGTGCTTTAGGGGATTGTCGAGTGCTTTGGATTAAAACGTTTCATATCGTCTTTATCGCCTCGTGGTTTGCGGGGCTGTTTTACCTGCCGCGTATTTTTGTTAATCTTGCGCAGCAAACCGATCCAGCGGTGCAGCAGGTGCTGGTCGGCATGGGACGCAGGTTGTATCGCTTCACAAATATTTTAGCGATCCCTGCTGTACTGCTCGGCCTTTGGCTGTATGTTCAATATGGCATTGGTCGCGGGCCCGGCAATGGCTGGATGCACGCAAAGTTTGTGCTTGTGGTGCTAGTGATTGGTTATCACCACAGCTGTGGCGTGATATTGCGCAAATTCGAACAAGGTACTAACCGCCGTTCGCATATTTTTTATCGCTGGTTCAACGAAGTCCCTGTGTTGATGCTGGTTGCAATAACGGCCTTAGTCGTTATCAAGCCTTTTTGATGGGACACTATGTCTGAGCAGGATCCAGAACGCAAAACACTTACCCTCAAAACGCGCGCGGTGAAACCACGCCCCGCTGCTGGAGGTGATCAAACACGTGCCCGCATCGGTGCGCGTGCGCGCCAAGTGGCGCAGTTAAAAATCGCCAAAGAAAAACTTTCGCGTCTGCAAGCCGCGGGTGGTGATAATCTGACCGCAGAACCTGCTCAAGAAGGCAAGCCGCTGATCGTACGAAGGGCGCCTGAGACCTCGTATGGTGACAGACCACGCCGCGGTCAGCGTACGGACGAGCCAGTGCGCGCCAATAGAGGCTCTGCCCCACGTGAGCCTACGCCGCGGCCAGCCTCCTCACCAAAGGCGCTGCCTTTACGCGACGGCGTACAAACCGAGCGCGCCTCTGCGCTTGTTCTTGATACTGAAATCTATCATATCTTCGCCCCCTGCCCCACCGGTCTTGAAGAGGCGCTGGCGGCTGAGCTGAATGCACTAGGTTATGCACAGGTGCAACCGACGCGTGCGGGTTGCCATTTTGTGGCGGATTGGTGGGGCGTACAACGCGCCAATCTTTACTCACGCTTAGCGACGCGTATTTTAGTGCGCTTAGGCCAGGCACCCGTGCAACACGAGGACGACATTCTTGAACTTGCGCAAAGCATTGGTTGGGAGCGCTGGTTTGGAGCCGAGCACACCTTGCGCGTTGACACCTCTGCCGTTAAAAGCCCGATGCAAAGTTTGCAATACTGTAACTTGCGCGCCAAAGACGGCATTTGTGATCGGCTGCGCGACCTTGAGGGTACGCGTCCGTCGATTGATACCGTACGGCCTGATGCGCGGGTGCATTTATTTTTATCGCACGATACCGGCACGATGTATCTCGACACCTCGGGTGAATCCTTATTCAAGCGCGGCTGGCGGCTAGAGAAGGGTGACGCACCCTTGCGTGAAAATCTTGCGGCCGGCATATTGGCCTTGGCGGGTTGGGATCCTGAGGCGGCATTGCTTGATCCCTTTTGCGGTAGCGGCACGATTTTGATCGAAGCGGCCTGGATTGCCTTAGGTGTGCCACCTGGTATCACTCGACCGTTTGGTTTTGAACGCTTGCGTGACCATGATGCGCGCCGCTGGGAAGACCTGAAAGATGAAGCACGCAGTCGGATCTTGCCCGAGTTGGCCTCGCCCTTGATTGGCATCGACGCCAACCCTGACGCAATTGAAGCTGCACGTCGTAACGCCGAACGTGCCTACCTCACAGAGGACACGATTCAGTTTGAATTGGGCGATGCACGGGATGCTGTAGCACCTGCGCCAAGCGGATGGATCGTCACGAATCCCCCTTACGGCGAGCGTCTTGATGAAGAGGATGTCGAGTTTTGGCGCGAATGGTCTGCCTGCTTAAAAAAGGAATTTGCCGGCTGGCAGGTCGATGTCATCACCTCTGATCTTGATTTGCCCAAACACCTTCGTTTAAAGGCCGACCGACGTACGCCCATCTTTAACGGGGCGTTAGATTGCAGACTGTTCAGTTTTGAACTGGTGGCAAGCAGCTACCGCGATAAGCCGCCAGCGCAAGAGCCGTAGCGCGGCAATTACCGCGACAAACCGCCAGCGCAAGAGCCGTAGCGCGGCAGCCATAACGGTTTCTAGGTCCTTTCAATCGTGTGACGCGAGACGCTTTATGGACATCCTTTTGCGAATAATCAGAAAAGGTGTGACGCGAGACACGTTATGGACATCCTTTGGCGAATTAATCATAAAACTTTTGTTGCACCGGCACAACAAAGCCTAGATCACTAGGGTTTTCCCTCGTCTTGGCTTGCGTGATCAAGGGTTTTCCCTTAATATAGGGTTTTCCCCAATCAACGCAGGAAGTCACCATGAAAATCAACAAAACCGCTCGCTTGACCGACAGCCTAGAACGCGAACTCTTGGCAAAAGCGATGGAAAATCAGTTCCGTCCGCATCCTTTTCTCGCCGTCGGTAAAGTGTTACGTAGCCTAATCTCTTTTACAAGCTCAGCACGCGCCCAAGCACGACACAACGGCATGTACTAAAAAATCGCCCTTCGAGTTGCTCGCTGCACAGCAGGTGACTTGAGTGGTGTGCAAGGTGAGCGCCCGAGGGTGGCGCTTAGTTTACAAGTTTCGGTCTTAACAAGCACGTAGGCACTGGTCTTGAACAAAATGCGGGATAATACGGGCGATGAAGCCTAGTCCGACACCATCAAACGCGCCTCTTTCGCAGGATGCCGTTACGAAGCCCCCGCTTCCTTCTCTCGCGCAGGGCACCGTTACAAAGCCACCTCACCCTTCTCTCTCGCAGGGCACCGTTACTACGCCCTCCCGCTCGCGCCGATTTGCCTCAATGATGTACGAAAGCGTTTTACTTTTCGCTGTCGTCTTTTTATCCGACTACCTCTTTGATACGCTCACGCAAAGCACACACGGCCTCATGCTTAGAAGCACTCGCCAGATTTGGCTGTTTTTCGCGATTGGCGTGTATTTTTTGCTGTGCTGGACCCGCAGTGGCCAGACGCTTCCCATGAAGGCCTGGCACATCCGGGTCGTGGATACCCGAGGCGCGCGGCCTTCTTTAGGGCGCCTCTCTTTGCGTTTCGTGCTGATGTGGGTACTACCCTTGCTAGGTGCTGCAACGGTTTGGACGATCTCTACATTGACTGGATGGCCCGGGGCGCTGTCGCTCATCGTAATAGCGCCCTTCACCATTTTTATCCCCACTTGGTTCAGCCCGCAACAACAGTTTTTACATGATCTGCTTGCCGGCACGCGACTCACTAACGTTGCGCACTAACGTTCTGGTCAAAACTCTTGGCTGCTAAGCCACCGCCACCCTAGTAAAAACCCTTAGTTGTTGCATTCAAGCACCGCTGTGGGTTGCACCAAAGCACAGGCTGAGCCATGCTACGGGCAATACGACACTTCAAGACCGGTATGGTTGACCAATACGCCTCTCTATACGAGACTTTTGAATGGCTGGTACCCACCCATTTCAACATTAGTCATGCCTGCTGCCATCGTTGGGCTGACAACCCTGCGGATGCCCGAAAAATTGCCCTGTTTGACGAAGACCAAACAGGGCAGCGCGAAGTTTGGACCTACGAACGTTTAGCAGCTACCGCAAATCAGTTAGCGAATGGTTTGACCCGCATGGGCGTCAAGCGCGGCGACCGCGTGGCGCTGATCTTGGGTCAACGCCCTGAAACCGTGGTCGCACACATCGCGATTTACAGCGTGGGTGCAGTTGTTTTGCCCTTATCTAGCCTCTTTGGCCCCGAGGCGCTTGAGCAGCGCCTGCGAGACGCGCAGGTACGGGTCGCATTCTTTGACGACCTGTCTGCTAGCAACGTTTTAACAAGCCTGGCACGCTGCCCAACGCTGACACAGTTAGTCGGAATTGATGTGACAGACGAGCGCGTGTTGCCCTGGCAAAAACTTTTGATCCGACAACCGACCACCTTCAAAGCCGTCACCACGCGCGCCGATGAACCCGCCATTTTGCTTTATACCTCGGGTACAACGGGTGCACCTAAAGGGGCTTTGTTGCCGCACTCTGCGTTAATAGGCAACCTACCCGGCTTTGTGGCCTCACAGAACTGGTTTCCACAGCCTAAGGATGTATTTTGGTCACCCGCAGACTGGGCCTGGACCGGTGGCATGATGGATGCGCTTTTACCGACGTTGTATTTTGGGCAGCCCATTGTGGGTACGCGTGGCCGTTTTAGCCCAGAGCGGGCGTTTGAAATTCTTGAGCGCTATCAGGTGACCAACACCTTTTTGTTTCCGACCGCTCTCAAGCAAATGATGAAAGCGATCGAGCGCCCCAAAGACACGTACAAGTTATCACTACGCTGCATCATGAGCGCGGGTGAAAGCGTGGGGGATACCGTTTTCGCCTGGTGCGAACAAGCCTTGGACATCACCCCAAACGAAATGTTTGGTCAGACAGAAATGAATTATCTGATCGGTAATAGTCATCAAAAATGGCCAGCACGCTCGGGCAGCATGGGCAAGCCTTATCCAGGCCATCAAATAACCATACTGCGCGAGGACGGGTCGGCTGCGGCAACAGACGAGATCGGCGAGGTCGCCTTAAATCGCTTTGATATCCATGGCTACCCTGATCCCGTACTATTTATCGGCTACTGGCGCAACGATAACGCCACAGCTGAAAAATTTACGGGTGACTGGTGTCGCACCGGTGACCTTGCACGAGCCGATGCCGATGGTTATTACTGGTACGCTGGGCGAGCTGACGATGTGTTCAAGTCCTCGGGTTACCGCATCGGCCCTGGTGAAATCGAAAACTGCTTACTCGACCACCCAGCCGTAGCGAATGTGGCCGTTGTCCCCAAGCCTGATGCTGACCGCGGCGCTGTGGTCAAAGCCTTTGTGGTGCTGACGCCGAGCTTCTCTTCGCGCAAACGTGCTCAATTAACTGAACTTTTGCAGGCACACGTCAAAACACGCCTGGCCCCCTACGAGTATCCCAAAGAGATCGAATACGTCGACACCTTACCCATGACCACGACCGGTAAAATCCAGCGTCGCGTCTTGCGCCAACTCGAAATCGGTCGCAGCCAACGCCAGGCTAAAAAGCTTAAGGCGTCGGTTTAGCCGCCGTCTGCCAGAGCGAGACGGTCGAGGGTTCGGGTCGGTCAGTCTATCAAGACTCAAGCCCAAGCGCAGTCAAGCTAAACTACTGTTTTCTCTTCGTCTTAGGCGCAACTCATCATGGCGATTTATCAACTAGGCGACCTTATTCCACGCATCGACCCTACTGCCTTTATTTTTGACTCGGCCGATCTGATCGGCAACGTGGTCGTAGGTGCCCAGGCTAGTATTTGGGCCAATGTCAGCATTCGGGGGGACAACACCTGCATCGACATCGGTCATCACAGTAACGTTCAAGAGGGCTCCGTGCTGCACTCTGACGCGGGGGTGCCGCTCACCATTGACCATCACGTTACGATTGGACATCAAGCCATGTTGCACGGTTGCACGATTGGTTCAGGCACGTTAGTTGGTATGCAAGCGATCGTATTAAACCGCGCAAAAATCGGGCGCAATTGTTTAATTGGCGCCGGTGCTATCATCCCCGAAGGACGCGAAATCCCCGATGGCAGCCTGGTAATCGGTGTCGGAAAAATCACCCGCACGCTCTCTGAAGAAGAAATCGAAACGATTCGAAACAACATCGAAAACTATGCCAAACGCGGGCAAATGTATCGTGAAAAACTCAAGCGAATTGTTTAATGTCTGACGACTCAAGCTCGCCGCGCAGCGATGCGCTTAAAAAGTTTTTATTTGATGATCGCAGTGTGCGGGTTGAGTCGGTGCGCATCGAACAGGCTTGGCTATCTGCGCAGAAGCACCAGCAATACCCTGCACCTGTGACCGCTTTACTCGGCGAACTTGTCGCCGCTTCGACTTTGCTTGCGGCGAATCTAAAGTTTGATGGTTCGCTCTTGCTGCAGATGCAAGGCGACGGCGCGATTGCCTTGATGGTGGTTGAATGTCGGGCCGATTTGAGTATTCGTGCCACAGTTAAGATGCGCGACCGCCCCTTGCCCGAGGCAAGCGATTTGCAATCGTTACTCAACCCAGGCGGTACGGCAAAGTTTATTGTGGTACTTGACCCACCCAAACACACACCAGGGCGTCAGGCATATCAAGGTATTGTCCCGCTTGAAGGCTCTAGTGTTGCACGGGCGCTCGAGCAATACATGCTGCGTTCTGAGCAATTGCACACACGAATCTGGTTAGCCGCCGACTCATTGCATTGCAGCGGCTTGTTAATTCAGCGCCTACCCCTGCAAGGTGGCGCGCAACAAACTGAAATCGAGACTGCCGACCAATCGTGGACGCGTGCCCAGCATTTGGCGCAAACACTCACGCCCGCCGAAATGCTCTCTACAGATCAAGAGACCTTGCTACACCGCCTATTTTGGCAAGAGACTTTGCTTGTCTTTGAGTCGAGGCCCATCACCTGGAAATGCTCTTGCACCCAAGAGCGCGTCGCAGACATGCTGCGCATGCTGGGCAAAGCTGAGGTCGATGATATTTTGCAAGAGCAAGGCAAAGTTGAGGTGGCCTGCGAATTTTGCGGGTTGCCCTATGTATTCGATGCTTTAGATACTGAGGCGCTGTTTCAAACAACGACTGTGCTGGGCAGCAAGTCAGTGCATTGAGCACCCAACAACACCTAAACCATTGGCATGGCACTCAAGGCCCCTCGTAAACCCGTTAAGCCAATGACTGAGGCTTAACAGTTAAACACTTAAGTCTTAACAACCACAGGTACACATAATTGATAACCAATGCCCCACACAGCTTTTAGTGAGGGCTCTGCATCGATGCAAGAAAGTGCTTCAAGTTTTTTTCGTAACCGGCTCACGAGGCTCTCGAGCGCCCGTTTACCCATATCAGACGTGCCGCTGCGTTGGCTAAGCAACTCGCAGATCATATCGGTCTCTAATATATGGTTGGGTGCTTGAGCCAAAGCCAACAGTAAGGTTTGCTCGCTATTGGTCAAAAATGCTTTTTGCCACGGCTCTGAACCGTAGATTGAGCGAGCTTGTAAATCTAAAGTCCAGACAGGTGCTGCGTCCGTCTTTTTCACGCGCCTCGCCAAGCTTAAGAGCGTCAAGGTGAGCTCTTCGGGGGCTACAGGCTTACTGAGATAAACATCGGCGCCCGCTTCGTACCCACGGACGCGATCAGGCAATGCGGTGCGCGCGGTTAACATCACGATTCCCATCCCTGGGATGTTGCGCCGAATTCGTGTTGCGATCGCGATGCCATCTTCGCCGGGTAAAGACAAATCAAGTACCAACACATCAAGCGGCTCGGTCATGAGGAGTTCGTCTAGCGATTTGCTGTTTTGAACTGCAAATACTATAAAACCCTGCTGCTTAAGATGAAAGTGAAGCTCTTTGCGCAACAAGGGATCGTCTTCGACCAAGGCCACGCGTATTTGTGCAGCATGTTGACTCATAGAGGCAGCTCAATGGAAAAAAACACTCGGTTAAATTCAAATCTGTAACTGATAGAACCCTTCAGGTTTTCGCACAAGGATTTTATCAGGACAAGTCCAAGCCCCGTACCAGGCTTGTCGTGAGCATAAATGCCGCGGTAGTAGCGGGTAAAAACAGAAGCCGGATCTGGTTCGTGATCGCGCTCGACTTCATTAGACACAACGCACAGCAGTTTATCAGCGGATACAACGCTTACTGAGACTTCAATCATACTGGCAGCGGGCGCGTACTTCACTGCATTGTCAATTAAGTTATTGATGATCGCCACAAATAACAGTCGATCGGTCTGGATATTCACCGCGCGCGACCCAAGAATCCTAAATCGGTCTAATTGTGCCCTGATTAAAGGTAACTTTTCGATGGTTTCAAGCACCGCCAATTTTTCATAACGCACTACAAAGTTTTTGTGATCGATCGCGTCTACTTGCCCAACACGGTCAATCACTTGGGTCATGTTGTCGATCGATTGCGTCATACTCGAAAGTCGTTCGCCGAACTCGGCGGCGTGCTCTGATTTGCCAAAGAGTAACCTCAGTGACCCGAGTGCCATGCGCATCGTTGCTAAAGGATTTTTAAGTTCATGCGACAACATATCTATAAGCGTACTGCGCTCTTTTAACTGCCGCTGCTCGTAATCGTTTTGAGTTTTAAGCGTATTCAGTTCAAACATGGTTTGAAGTAATTGATCTTGTTGCATTTTGCTGTAATCAAGCAATAACAAGTAAAGTGCGAGCGCGACAAGCAGACTCCCCGCAGTTACGGGCACTGAGGTCAAGATTGAAGTGCCAACGCCATTCATTGATAAGACCGCATCGGCACACATTAAAACACCAGGTAGCAGCGATAAAGAGCTCCAAATGATCCTTTGTTGCCGAGACAATTGCTGGCTCTGATAAATCGCCATTGCAAGAATAAATGGGCCAGTAAACAAAAACATCCAGTTCAGCAGCAACATATATGGTTTAGTTTGATCGAAAAAAATCAAGCCGATTTGAACAAACCAAAACGTCATCCACAATAAGCAATAATATCGAAACCAAGGTCGCGCTTGCCAAAGACGCAACAACTCAAGACATAAGCAACTGGCAAATATCAGTCGCAGACAGAACGCAATTGTCAGGATGGATGCGTAACTTTCGGGCGATCCAGCAATAAATTCGCGCAGTATCGTGCCGTTTGAAAAACAATAAATAAATAGCGCGGAGATCTGCGTCAAGCAAAACAACCCAACGAGCAATGTACGAAAACGAATGAGGTAAACCGCGCCGCAGCCAATCAACATTAAAAAAAATCCGATCTGCACGCCATAGAGCTGACTTTTCGAGAGCGCTTCTTTCGCGAAATTATCAGACGTCAAGACTTGAGTAGAGATATAAAAGCCATTGATCGTATTGATGCGCAAAAAATAGACGCGTTGACTGGCCCCAGAGTCCGGCAACCTAAAACAGTGGTGCCCCACCGAACAATTGAGCTGAAGGGCTGGGTGTTTTGCACCACTCAGCTGTTTAACCCAACGCCCTCCCTCTTCATAATAAAGCTCGAGCTCAGTGAGAAAATAGGGTCCAACGACGAGCACCAAGGGTGATGGCTGCCCGCCCAAGGCTTGGACCTTAAACTTAAGCCACCGCGTTGTCGGCTCAACGCTAGGATTTAAAAGTGAGTTAAACGGCATAAAAATCTGGCGACTAACGTCTTCAACGGTCAGACTGTGCGTTGCATCAACGTACAGCCCTTGCTCGGTCACCAGAGCGCCAGATTGGGGCCCGCCTGCCGATTGAGACTGAAGCTGGGCCGAGGCTTCAAATTGGCGCTGCGCGAGTGCCGTTCGCTGCGTAAACAAAAGCAGACCCAAGAGGAGTACACACAAAAAATAAAACGACTTGTGCCCGCGACGTCGGTGGCACAAGCCGCTAAATTCAGTGCAAAACAAGGTTAGGCCTCGGGTTGAGCAAGGTACTCAACAGCACTGCGCACGCCCCTTGAACCGACATCGATACCCAGACTTTGCATGGAGGCCTCAACACCGGCCAAACAGCCCAGAATCATGGCTGGATTTAAATCACCCAAGTGGCCAATTCTGAAGACTCGGCCTGCAAACGGGCCCAAGCCGCCAGCGATGAGCACTTGAAATTTTTCGCGCGCGGTACTGCGGATCAGTTCGGGATCAATATCTTTACCGACCAACACTGCAGTCACTGACGCAGAGCGTGCGTGTGGCACCTGACATAAAAACTGTACTTGCCCCGCTTCAGACCACGCCTGCACTGCTGCGTGAACCGCAGCAGCGAGACGTTGATGACGTGCGTGCACCTGAGCGACGCCTTCTTGCTGGATCAAACCAAAAGCTGCCTCAAGGCCAAACAATAAGTTTTGCGGCGCCGTGCCACAAAAACGGCTGTAAGAAGGCCCTTTACGACGACGTATCCAATCCCAATAGTAGCGTGGGGCGGGGTTGTTGGCACAAACCTGCATTGCGCGTTTATCTGCGGCACAGAAGCCAACGCCAGGTGGGCACATGAGTCCTTTTTGCGAGGCCCCCATCACAGCGTTAACGCCCCATTGATCCATGTAAAAAGGGATCGCCCCCAAGGAAGCCACCACGTCGACCACAAACAACGCAGGGTGCTTGGCAGCATCGATCGCGCGACGCAGAGCAGGAATATCACTTGTCGTGCTGCTGGCGGTGTCGGTGTGCACAGCAAAGACCGCGACGATTTCGTGTTTGATATCTTCACGTAGGGTTTGCTCGACGACGGCAGGGTCAATCGGTTGCCCTTCGATATATGGGGTGCGCACAATCACTGCACCCATTGCCTCGGCCATCAACGCCCAAGCGTCAGAAAAATGACCTGTACCCGGGATCAGTACTTTTTGACCGGGTGCTAGCAAATTCACAATCATGGCCTCCCAGACGCCATGCCCATTTGCCGCGTATAAAAAGATGTCTGCGCTTGCGGTATTGAGCAGGCCTTGCAAGCCGCGCTCGCAGGCGTCAACGCAAGCATCAACACGTGGATCGCCCATATCGATTGGCTGCCTGGTGAGGGCATCGAGTACTGCCTTTGGCACATTAGAGGGCCCGGGCGAGTGCAACAAACGGATACCAGGAATATAAGGAAATGACGCGGCAGACGAATTCATAACGATCCTTAAGGGAGACCGCAATAGTTTACCCTGCCAAAACCCGCTACGTAGTTCACCGTATCGACAGTTTTTGCGGCCATGCTCAAACTGAGGGGCATGTGGATATCGACTGCGAACTCTAAGCAGCGCGGGGCCAGCGCCCTTGAGGCAAGCTTGGCCGTCGTGCCGGTTTTGCTAGCGTGCCTGCTGGGCGTCGAGCTGGTGCACGCCCACCAAGTCAAGCAGCTTGTCAGCCTTGCCTTGCAAGAGGCGGGCCGGGTGGCAAGCGTCACAGGGGCCAATCACAATCAAGTCAACCGAGCCTTTGCGCAAGCACTTGCACCGCGCTTCGCGACTGTTGGTCGGACTGCCAACGCTTCAGACCGGCAAGACGCCACCCTTGCACGTTATCGGCGTACCTATGCTCTGCCACTGTGGCAACTCAAGCTCACCGACGTGAAGGGATTGAACGCGCAGTCACACGCGTTTCGAGCTGTTCAGTTAGACCTGATTTATTTGCACGAACCCCTGCAAGCGTGGCTGCGTCACGTGCTAAAACAAAGCACCCGATGGCTGAGCGCAAGCCGCAACGGTTTGATCGTTCAGGCGCAACAACAAGGTCTAGTCGCCATGCAGCTTAGCCGCAAGGCGGTGATTCACTCAAACGGTGTTCACCAGCGACCGACGCCTTTTCCTGAGGATATCCCGCAATTGAGAGGTGAGCGCGTTCAAACCGTGACCTTGGCACCAACTAGATCCGACTCTAGACCTAAAAATCGATTCGACTTAATCGCAGAAAGCGTCGGCCCGACAAAGGCGTTGACCTTGGTGCCTTTAAAACCTGAGAAAGAAGAGCTGTGCGGGGTCTTGCTATGCTGCGCACCGTAGTCAAGCAATGACACACTGTTCAAGCGCTGCACTCGCGCGCATTAGCGTACGTAGGTCGTAGGCTTGGCTGTTGAAACAGATGCGGGTTAGCGCACGTAGGTAGTAGGCTTGGCGTTTGGCGCAGGCGCGGCTGGGCGATTGGGCTTGGTTGAGGGCTTGAGTTCGGGAGGCTTTACGTCAGGCGGCAACACCTGAACAAATAGCTCGCCCTGGCGCATCATCCCGAGTTCGGCTCGGGCCCGCTCTTCAGCCGCCTCCGTGCCGGTTCGCAAATCATCAACCTCAGCCAATAACGCGACGTTACGTGCGCGCAGGCCGTCATTGATCCCACGCTGAGTAGCAACGTGCTCTTGCATATCCCAGACAGACAGCCAACCACCCCGACCCATCCACAAGGGATATTGGATCAGACCAGCGAGCGCGACTAGCACCAATAGCAAAAGACGCATACCACCTCGCACTTGCCAAAAGGGCTAAAAACGCCCTTCAGACAAGCCATTCGCGCGAAACTTAACGCAGGTTGTAAAAAGCCTCAAGACCAGGATAGGTGGCCACTTCGGCGAGTTCTTCTTCGATTCGTAGTAGCTGATTATACTTAGCCATGCGATCTGAGCGTGACAACGAGCCCGTTTTGATCTGCATCGCATTTGTCGCCACGGCGATATCGGCAATTGTTGAATCTTCGGTTTCGCCAGAACGGTGTGAAACGACCGCAGTATAACCAGCGCGCTTGGCCATTTCAATGGCGGCAAAGGTTTCAGTCAAGGTGCCAATTTGGTTGATTTTGATCAAAATCGAATTTGCGATACCACGCTCAATCCCCTGCTTCAAGATCTTGGTGTTGGTGACAAACAAATCATCACCCACCAGTTGAACTTTGCGTCCGAGCTGTTCGGTCAGGTGCTTCCAGCCGTCCCAGTCATTTTCAGCCATGCCGTCTTCGATCGAGATAATGGGGTATTTGTCGCACCAAGACGCCAACATATTGGTCAACTCTTTTGACGTCAGCGAAATACCACCCTCACCTTCAAGCGTGTATTTTCCACCGCGATAAAACTCAGAGGCCGCACAATCAAGGCCTAAGGCGATTTGCGTGCCAGGCTCGTAGCCGGCATTTTCAATCGCGCGCAAAATCATTTGAATCGCGGCTTCGTGGTTGGGCACATTAGGGGCAAAGCCACCCTCATCACCCACTGCTGTCGACATGCCTTGATCGTGAATAATTTTTTTAAGCGCATGGAAAGTTTCGGCGCCCATTTGCATGGCTTGCCTAAAGCTTTTTGCACCCACCGGCAAAATCATCAGCTCTTGCATATCAAGCGTATTGTTGGCGTGCGCACCACCGTTGATCACGTTCATCATCGGCACAGGCATGCTCATTGGGCCACTGCCACCAAAATAGCGATATAACGACAAGCCGGATTCGTCAGCCGCAGCGCGTGCAACGGCCATACTCGCGGCCAAAATCGAGTTAGCACCTAAACGCGACTTGCCTTCAGTACCGTCAAGCTCGATCAGCGTGCGATCTAAAAAAGTTTGCTCTTGAGCATCCAAGCCCATCAGCGCTTCAGAGATTTCGGTATTGAGGTTTTCAACAGCGCGCAATACGCCCTTGCCCAAATAGCGCGATTTATCACCGTCACGCAACTCGATCGCCTCGCGGCTTCCGGTTGAGGCGCCCGACGGCACTGAGGCACGACCCATCGCACCAGACTCAAGCAACACATCGCATTCGACGGTGGGGTTGCCACGCGAGTCGAGAATTTCGCGTCCGATAATATCTACGATTGCACTCATTTCAA
>CANKOW010000063.1 GCA_947484295.1 Alcaligenaceae bacterium
GACCTTGCTCTGAGTTCGAATTTTTGGATTTTTCCGGTTGAGGTTTTGGGTAGTTCACCGAACTCAATGGCCCCCGGTACTTTAAAGCCGGCGAGGTGTTGTTTGCAGTGTTTGATCAACTCTTCGGCTGTTGTTTGCGCGCCGGGTTTAAGCTCAATAAACGCGCAGGGGGTTTCGCCCCACTTGGGGTGGGGTTTGGCCACCACTGCGACGGCCATGATGGCGGGGTGTTTGTATAAGACGTCTTCGATTTCGATGCTTGAGATGTTTTCACCGCCCGAAATGATCACGTCTTTGCTGCGGTCTTTGATCTTGATGTAACCGTCGGGATAGCGCACGCCTAGATCACCGGTGTGAAACCAGCCGCCGGCAAACGCGGCTTCAGTGGCCTTGGGGTTGCCCAAATAGCCTTTCATGCAGATATTGCCGCGCAAGACGATTTCGCCAATCGTTTGGCCATCGCGCGGTACGGGTTCGTTGGTTTCGGGGTTAACGACGTCGGCCCCGCCTTGCAGGTGATAGCGCACGCCCTGGCGCGCGTGATACACGGCGCGTTCGGCGGCGGGCAGGTCATCCCATTCTTGCTGCGGCGCGCAGACGGTGCAGGGGCCGTAGACTTCAGTCAGTCCGTAGACGTGGGTCAGGGTGATGCCGAGTGCGTCCATTGCCTCGATGAGGGTGGCCGAGGGGGCTGCACCTGCGACCATGCCTTTGACACGGCGGCCGTTAAGCTTGCTCATGCCGTCTAGTTTGAGTGCTTCGGGGGCATTGACCAACATGCTGTGCACGATGGGGGCGCCGCAATAATGTGTGACACCATAATCGCGAATCGCGCCGAACACACCTTCAGGCGTGACGCGACGCAGGCAAACGTTGACCCCTGCACGTGCGGCAATTGCCCACGGAAAGCACCAGCCGTTGCAATGAAACATCGGCAAGGTCCACAAGTACACGGAGTGGGTAGGCAGATCCCATTCAAGGATGTTGCTAACGGCGTTCATATAAGCGCCGCGATGGTGGTACACCACGCCTTTAGGCTCGCCGGTGGTACCTGAGGTGTAATTCAGGGCGATGGCATCCCACTCATCACCTTGAAACGTAATTGGATCATTCTGGTCAAGAGTATTTGCAGCGCTTAACGACGACCTAGCGACTGAGGCCTGTTGGGTCGTTGACGCAGACGATGCGCTGGTTTGCTGAACGCTGGCTTGACCGGCCAACAACGCTTCATATTCATACATACCAATACGCTCACCGGCGCCATCGTACTCGCTGTCATCCACATCAATCACAATGAGCTTGACGTTAGCATTTAAGATCGCCTCTTTCATGACCTTGCTAAATTCGCGATCCACAATCACAACCTTGGCTTGGCCGTGATTCAACATATAGGTTAGGCTTGCCGCATCTAAGCGTGTGTTGAGCGCGTTGAGTACCGCCCCCAACACGGGCACACCAAAGTGGCACTCGAGCATCTCGGGGGTGTTGGGCAGCATCGCGGTGATGGTGTCGCCCTTTTGCACGCCTAATGCACGCAGGGCATGGGCGAGTTGTTGTGCACGCTGATAGGTCTGCAACCAGGTGCGGCGGATCTTGCCATGTACGACTGCCAAACGGTCTGGGTAGACTTCAGCGGCGCGCAACAAAAAATCAACCGGGGTTAACGCGGCGTAATTGGCGGCTGTCTTTGGGAGGTTTTGTTCGTAGATGTTCATAATTGATTCCTATGCACTCTTAAGCATCGCCTCATAATCCTCGTACACCCTAAACGCCATCTGATGCTCAGCGCACAAGCGTTTTTCGAACGTACGGATTTCGTCACTGATACCAACGCCCCTAAACCCACCGCGTAACGCCTGAGCATCGACATCTTTGTACGCAAGGCGCCACGCTTCAGGCAAAGCCTGTGCCTGAGGTAAAGATAACCATAACCTCAGCAAATGGCGGCGGCGCTCGGGCTCGGGGTAGTCTTCATATTCGGTGCGCGCATGCAGGGTGACGTGGTTATTCACAAACTGAATGTCGCCCGGCTCAAGCTCCATATGAAAACAAATGTCGGGCCGTGCAAGCAAGGCATCAAACATATCCAACGCCTCGGTTTGTTGCGCGGTTAAACGCGGTAAGTCTTCAAACGTGAGTTGCGCGCCGACGATGTGATTACGAATATGACGGCAGGCAAAGCGGCCGTTTTTTTCGCCTACGATCGACGCCAAATAATATGGAGGCTCTTCGGCGGCGTGCTCACCCTGGCGACTGAAATAAAACGGCTCGGTTAACAGCTTCGCCAAATCGGGGCGTTGCTTTTGCATTTCGGTATACGCCGTCAACGAGCTTGACAGCAAACTTGTGCCGCCGCTTTTTGCAGTTTGCAAACACATCAAACCGACGATGTCGCTACCGTCTGCATGAAAATCTAATTTTGAATTGGTGTTGTAGCCGCGCCCTGTGCCGCCGCGGTACGTGCCGCCTGTGTTGGTCACGTCAGACACGTACTGGCTTTGCTTGCCTTGGGGCCGTGGCACACCACAACATAAGCCTAAACACCAAAACAAGGTACGCAAGTGAGCTTTGCTCCAGTTGGCAACCGGAAACCCACGCACCAGGCACAAGCCGTAACGAGTTTGCGTTGCCTGCATGACTTCTGTGAGTAGCGCACGGGTGCACTCAGTCAATTCAAAATCGGCCGCGGATAAGTCAAATTCTGCTTTGCCTAACGCAAGCACCTGACGCAAACTATTTTCAAGATCGGTGATTTCTTGCGCAGTGAGTGGGCGGATCCAAGAATAATCTTGCTCAAGCTCTGCCCGCACCCAACCTTTGGGCGCGGGTAGTTTGTACGACAACTTTACAACTGACATCTTTGCTCCTGAAGCTTAATCACCCTGCAAGTTAATTCTCTTAGCCAGGTCTTGTAAAAACGCGGCTTCTTTTTTAATGCGCTCGTTAAACTCGTCAACAGGTTGCGCAACAGGCCAGGCGGCTTGATCGGCCAGCGCGGCTTTCATGTCGGGCGACATCGCGACCTGATGCACCGCTTTTTGCATGGCATTCAAAATATGCTTGGGCGTTTTTGACGGCGCATACATCGCATAGCTTTGCGTAATATCAAAATCTTTGACGCCAGCCTCTTGCATGGTGGGTACATTGGGTACGGCAGCCGAGCGTTGCGAGCTCGTAACCGCCAGTGGGGTCAAACGGCCACTATCCATAAAGTTGCGTGCGGTCAAAATACTAGTGATACCTACTGTTGTGACGCCGGACACCACGTCGGTCATCAGCGGCGCGCCGCCCTTATACGACACGCTCACCATGTCGAGTTTTTCAGAGTTGGCATACATGGCGCCCACCAGCTTGGTCATGTTCTCTGAGCTGCCGTAAGAGTAAGTCGCTGGCTTAGCGCGCATCGCTTTGGTGAACTCAGCCATGGTTTTGGCCGGAAACTGCGACGACGTCACAAAGATCAATGGCGAGTCAGCTACCACGGTGACGCCAATTAAGTCTTTAAAAGTATCGTACGGCAGATTTTTAATGACCAGTGGGTTGATGAGGTGGGTAGACACCACCATGACATAGGTGTGCCCATCAGGCTCTGCCTTTGCTGCCAAATCCGTGCCAATAATGCCGTTCGCACCGGGTTTGTTATCAACAATGACGTTCTGTTTGAGCACGGGCCCTAGGCCCTGCGCCAAGCGACGCGAAATAATGTCAGTGCCGCCACCTGGTGAATAAGGGACGATGATTCGCACGGGTTTAGTCGGCCAGTCTGCTGTTTGAGCCTGCGCTGTCGCGCCCAGGCCGATGCCGGCAAACACCAAACTGGCGGCAAATACCGCGGCCAACCCAGTCCGCTCTTTTTTAATCAACTTAAAACTATTTGTAATTTGTTTCACTTCCTCTCCTATGCACGCAACGCTGGCGGCTTGATTTTGATTTCTGACTTTCACTCTGCTGCGGCGGCGGCGACCCAATAATCATTTTTTCATTTCGACCTGCTTTGTCTGTAGGATCGAGCCAAAATTTTTCACTTCCGTCCTTGGTTTCTGTGCCACCGGTGGTTTGACTTTGCTCTTTCTTCAGCAGTCTTCTGCCTGTACTACGACACTTCCCGACACTAAAGAGTATTGTCCACGAAGTCGCTCCGCTCGGGAGTGCTATCCTTGCTCTATTAGCGTTAACCCCTAAGTTGCCTCATGCAGCACCCCGACCCAACAAAATCCTCAACACCTCTCAGCACAGGCGAACCTGCACCCCCCAGCGCAAGCGACTCTGCCGCAACAGCGACCGCGCCAGCCGAGCAAGTCGCGCCGCAGTCGCGCCGCGAGTTATTGCTAGCGATGTCAGGCATCGCAGCTTCGGCCGTGGTGGTGGCGTTTGACGCAACCATTGTCAGCACCTCATTGCCCCAAGTGGCGCAGGCGCTGGATGGGATGGCAGTCTACGCTTGGGTCGGCACAGGGTATTTTTTAGCCTCAGCGGTCAGCATCATGATTTTTGGGCGGCTCGGTGACTTGTTCGGTCGCAAGCCCCTGCTAATCACCGCCCTAGCCATTGTCACCATCGCCTCGGTGCTGTGCGGGGTGGCGCAAACCATGGGGCAACTGATTTGTTTTAGGGTGTTTCAAGGCTTGGGAGGCGGCATGATGATGGCAACCGCCTTTGCTGCGCCCGCCGATCTGTTTCCGGATCCACGCGTACGGGTGCGCTGGATGGTCTTAATCTCTTCGAGTTTTGCGGTGGCGAGTGGCCTGGGGCCCGTGCTTGGTGGCGCGGTGACTGAGGCCTTAGGCTGGCGGGCTGCTTTTTTTATAACGCCGGTGGCTGCACTGACGGCATTCGGCCTAATCTGGCGGTTTTTTCCGGCAATTCAGGCGCCACGCACCAGCACACCAAGCCTGGATTGGCTGGGTGCCTTTGTATTGGCGATTGCGGTCGGTGCACCCCTGACAGGTATCGGGCGGCTGGCTGCTGCCACCACAGGCACCGAACAGCTTTGGGCACTTGGGATTATCGCCCTCGGCTTGGCGGCGGTTGCATTCTTAATCCCAGTCGAACGCCGGGCCAACACGCCGATTTTTCCGTTACGGATTTTGCGCTCACGCGAGGCAAGGTTGCTCAATATCGCCGGCGTGATGGCGGGTGCTGTGATGTTTATTTTGATTTTTTATCTGCCGCTACTGCTGCAAGATGAATTTAACTTTTCGCCCACGTATGCAGGCCTGCTGCTCACACCCTTGGTGGCGGTGATGCCTTTGGGCAGCATTATCAATGGTCGCTTGTTCCCACGCCAAAGCGAGCCTGCCCGTTTGATGGTGTTTGGTAGTGTGCTGCTAGGCGTGGGGTGCTTACTCACGCAAACGTTTTCGGCCAATAGCCCAGCATGGTGGATTGTGCTATCGATGTCGATATGCGGCGCCGGCCTCGGCTTTTTGCTGCCAAATTTCACGCTCTTTATGCAGATGCTGGCCGAGCAACGTGATGTCGGCGTGGCCTCAGCACTTATCCAGACCACACGGGCGTTTGGCGGTGCTGTGGGGACTGCGCTCGTGGGCATCGCCGTTGCCAAGCTTTCAGTCACCATGGGGGTCAGGTTTGGTTTGGTGTTTTGTGTCTTGTTGTGCGGTTTGATCGGCTGGGTCTGCTCGCAGATCCATATGAAAAACGTCAGCAGATAGGCTAGTATCCCCTTTATTCGCTGTTTCATACTGCCCGGGCACACTTTTGACCGCATCTCTGCATTACCCTTTCAAAACACGCTTTGCCACGTTTTTGGTGGCGGCTTTGATCGCCCTGATGCCGCTCAATCTACTGACCAACTTGGGTCAGGCCAGCGGCGTTTTTTATGCCTTGGCGGTGATCTGTCTAGCAATCTGTTTGTTGCGCGTTGGTGGGCTAAGCGCCACGCTCGCCGATCTAAAAGAGTATCGAGTCTTAGCCGTGGCATTATTCTTTTCAGTGCTCGTGATCGCCCTCGCGGCGCTACGCACTGACCTTCGCCTTGACATCGAGTTCGAGCGGGCACTGCGTCTTAGCCTTGGTACCTTTGTCCTGTTGGGGGCCTGCTTGGCGCTGATCCCGCAGTGGTTGCGGCAAGCGACCTGGGGCGTGGTTGCGGCGACGTGGGTGTCTGCGGGTGTCGCGATTTGGTTATCGTGGGCCAGTGTCAAGCGCCCCGACAATTTGCCCCAGTTCAATGCCGTATCGTATGGTGACTTGCTGTTACTGATGACTGTCTTGGCGACCTTCTCGATCGGTTGGCGGCTAACGCGTTTTCGTAAAACCGAGATCGCCGTGAAGGCGCTCACGCTGGTGATCGGCTTACTTGGTTTTATGGCAACCCAAACCCGCGGCGGCTGGCTGGCCGTGCCTTTTTTTATCGTGATCGGCCTAGTATTGGTCATCGGCAAGGCAAGCCCGCGTAAGCTTGTGTTGCCCGCTCTTATCGCCATGCTGATCGCCTCGGCTGTCCTCGCCTCAAGCTCGGTGATGCGCCAGCGGTTTTCACAGGCAATCACGCAAACGGCTGATTGTTTAGAACACCCGTTAACCATTTCTTCAGAATGTGGTCGGATACAACTGTGGCATGTATCTTGGTTGATGTTTAAGGAAGATCCCCTGTTTGGCAGCGGCTCAACCCAAACCTTTAGGCCGATGGTTGAGCATTATTGGCGACAAGGTATCGTCTCTGACTTTACCCACGCGCAAGGCTTTGGTGAGCCTCATAGCGACATCATGTTCAGCCTGGCCAGCCATGGCTTATTAGGCTTGGCGGCCTTACTGTTGATGTACTTTGCGCCGGCCTGGATCTTTGCCAGAAGGCTCTCGGCGAAGGTCACCGCACCGGCGCGCATAGCCGCTGCGATGGGCTTAGTCATCTGCGTGGGGATGTTTGTGTTTGGTTGGACTGAACTCATTTTGCGCACCCTTCGCACGCTCAGCTTTTACGCAATGAGCATCGCGTGGTTGCTAGCGCTTTCAGACGAGCGCTTCTTGAAGCGAGATGAAGGCAAATAGATCGCGCATTACTTAGTGGGCGGCTCTACAGGTGTCTGAGCCTCAGGGGCTTGTTGTTGCACCTGCACCACTTTTAAATCTGCTGCCGGATCCGCCACCTGGTGGGTCACAAGGTCACTCTGGTGCATCTGGGCTGTAGTGTGCCTTTGCGAATGAAGCGGGTGCCTCATTGGGTCATCACCGTGATGTCGAACGCTGTGATGGCCCTCGTGCGAAGGATGGTGCTGCACCCTGCGCCACTCGCGCTGAGGTGGATGCACTGCCCCTTGAACGTTTGTCAGTTTTTCAACCAGCAGCGGCCGGACAACAGCGGTATCCCAAAGTAGGTACAAACGGTCGGCAAGCTTTTTACGGCCTCTGCGACGTCGTCTGCGCTCGGGTGCGATGTGCGAAAGTCGGCTCAGCTCAGACTCCCACACCACGTTAGGCGTCAACACATAGAGCGTCAGCAAACCTTTAGCCTCAAAATTACGCCAATGATCAGCAACCGTCCATACGGGGTAGAGTGCGTTCAACAGATTCTGCGCGGCAGCCAACGTGATGAAGTAGCCTGAGGTCAACCAGACCCCACCGTGGGGCCGCATCAAGCGATGCTCAACCAGCTGATGAGCGCTATTGGTGAAGGCCCGCTCGACATGCGTAAGCTGCACCATGGCAGGCTCTGTCGAGGCTACCAAGTCGGGTAGCTGCGACAACACACGACAAAAGTCGGGAGCCAATTCAACATCGTCTTCGAGCACAACGGCGTACTGGATTTGCTGTTCAACCATCTGTCGATAAATATTGACGTGCGACAAACTGGTACCGATCTCGCCACGCACCATTGGGCCGTATTCAAGCTCAGCGCGCTCGGCGTCAAAGTGTTGCGCTAACTCGGCATCGGGAATGAGGCGGCCATCTACTGCGTTAATCCAAGTCGCAGTGATTTGATGCTGCGCAAGCAGCATTTGCATCGCTTCACGCCGCTGGGTGGCCGTGGCAAGGTTTACGACAAAACAGGTAAGCGGCAATGGCACAGAGACCTCTCTCTTTACTCACGCATCTTTTAGGCGCCACTAATATTATCTTTGTTAAACCTGTTCTGCAAATTGCCAATGGCTTTCGCGCTGCGGTTAGACCTGCTGCGCTTGCTGTTGAAAGCGCCAGCCGCTTTCGCACATCTCTTTCAAATCGCGCGTGGCACGCCAACCCAGCTGTTTAGCTGAAAAATCAACGCTGGCATAGCAACTAGCGATATCGCCTGTGCGGCGCGGCGCAACGCTAAAGGGAACGGGCTTGCCGCTGGCTGCTTCAAAGGCTTTAATCATTTCAAGCACGCTATAGCCGCGGCCGGTGCCTAGGTTAAACGTATACAAACCACTCTGTTGGGTTAAAAATTTCAGTGCAGCAAGGTGGCCTTCGGCCAAATCCATCACGTGTATGTAATCACGTACGCCGGTGCCGTCAGGGGTGTCGTAATCGTTGCCTAAGACCTTCAGTTGCGGCAATTTACCAACGGCCACTTGCGCAATAAACGGCATCAAATTGTTGGGGATGCCATTTGGATTTTCACCAATCAGGCCCGAAGCATGCGCCCCCACCGGATTGAAATACCTGAGCGCTGCGATATGCCACGACGGATCAGATGCACTGAGATCTGACAAAATCTCTTCAATGTGTAACTTGCTGCGGCCATACGGGTTGGTCGCGCTAGTCGGGTGTGCTTCGTCGATCGGTAGATATTTAGGGTCGCCGTATACCGTGGCACTTGAGCTAAACACAAGGGTTTTGCACTGAGCCGCCTGCATGGCCTGCAACAGGCTGATCGCACCTTGCACGTTGTTGGCGTAATAGTCGACCGGCTTTGACACCGACTCGCCAACCGCTTTGAGACCCGCAAAATGGATGACGGCGTTGATCTGTTGCTCGGACAGTGTGCGCTGCAAGAGTGCAGTGTCGCGCACATCGCCTTCAATCGTTGTGACAGGCGAGCCCAAGATTTGCTCGAGTCGCTTTAGTGCACCACGATCGCTATTGCTGAAATTGTCGTAAACCACGACGCGATGGCCCGCCTCAAACAGGGCCACGGCAGTGTGATTGCCAATATAGCCAGCGCCACCGGTTAATAAAACGTTCATCTTGTGTTGGCTGCGGGCATGAAACGTCTACGTTAAGAAACCTTGAATCCTCATACTAACCGCCCCAAAGCGGTTATAACAAGCAGAGCGCTTAGAAGAATGATGCAAGGCTCTATTTGTAAATGCAATGTAGTCAAGTACCTGGTTACTTTTACTAACAATTCGACTTGTGTCGTTTTTGAGCTTTAGGGGGTGCCAAGGGATTGAATTGCGCGCAGCCATGCCGCAGACTCTCTGTATCGGCGCCGCGGGCGCCTCACTCATCCGAGCAGCAAGGCTAAGCAATGCCCATCACTCATCCGCACCTGCGCTTCAAAGCTGGCAACGCCGTCGCCTTGCTTGAAAACAGCGTGCAACTGTTTCCGGCTCTTTGCGAAGCGTTTGATGGGGCTACGCGCAGCATTCAGGTTGAAACCTATATCTTTCGACTTGATGCGGCCGGCAGACAAATTTTGCATCATTTGAAACTTGCGGCGCTGCGGGGGGTCAGGGTACGGGTCATGCTCGATGGCTTTGGTAGCGCTCAAGACGAACAAGCCATTCAAACTGAATTGCTGTCGGTTGGGGCGCAGTGTCGCATCTATCGCCCAGAGCCTAGGCAATTTACGCTGAAGTCTTTTGACTTTAAACGACTGCGGCGCTTGCATCGAAAAATCGTGGTGGTCGATTCGCGCGTCGCCTTTATTGGTGGCATCAATTTTGAAGATGATTATTTGACGCCTGAGCTGCGCAAACGAGATGTTGAAGGCAATTATCTAACGCCTGAGCTGCTCAAGCGCGAAGACGATCCACGCTTTGATTACGCAGTGCAACTCACGGGGCCCGTTGTCGCCGACGCCGTGCACGCGCAAGATCTGCTTTGGCTGCGCCTAAATTGGCGGCTCTTGCTCAGAGGCCCGCGCACTTGGCGTCATTTGCGCTTTAGGCATCAGCGCCATCGCGCTGCGCTTTACCCTGCTACGGGTACAGTCCAAGCCGCATTGGTGTTGCGTGACAACCTGCGCTATCGCAAAGCAATCGAAACCGCCTACCTTGAAGGCATCAAGCAGGCGCGGCACACCATCATCATCGCCAACGCATATTTTTTACCGGGTCGCAAACTGCGGCATGCGCTCATCGAAGCTGCGCAGCGAGGCGTGAAGGTCAAGTTGCTGTTGCAGGGCAAAATCGAATATCGCATGCAATATCACGCGACCCGCTGGATCTACGATCAGTTTTTAGGCGCGGGTATTGAAATCTATGAATACCTACCGAGTTTTTTGCATGCAAAGGTAGCCGTGCTTGATGATATGTCGACGGTTGGGTCATCAAATCTCGATCCGTTCAGCTTATTGCTTGCGCGCGAAGCGAACGTATTGATTGATGATGCGGCGTTTACGCAATCACTGCGTCAGTCGCTTGAAGCAGCGATCGTACACGGCAGCAAAGTCATTGAGCACACGCTTTACGCACGGCGCCCTGTGTTGACTCGCCTGACAGATGGTTTCGCGTATTTGTTGCTCAGGGTGGGCGTTGCATTGACTGGCAAGGGCAGCGACTACTAATGCGACCAGTTACGGCAGTTCAAGCTCAGCAAAGATCGGTGCATGATCCGATAATTGCGACCACGGCCGGCCACGCAGTACGCGGGCATTGCGCACCGCAAAGCCGCGTTGATAAATACGATCGAGGCGTAACCACGGAAACGCGCTTGGAAACGTACGGGGAGGTGGGGTCGGGTTATACGCACCCGCCATGGGCAACTGGTTTGTGCGCTGCGCCTCACGGCGAAAGAGGCTTGCCCGAATCTCAAGCGGAGAATCACCACGCCAGACGCCACGCAGCTGGTACATCGATTCGCGCAGCTTAGGCATCACGCCTTGCGTACGCGGTGCATTGGCAAATACTTCATAAACACCAAGTTGCTGCACAAACAAGGGGGCAAGGCGATCTTTCCAATCGTTAAAATCGCCCGCGATCAACATCGGGGCATCCTCAGGCACCATGCGCTTGATGCGTTCGGCCATCACTTCGATCTGGCGCACGCGACCACCGGCAAACAACCCTAAGTGCACAACAAAACAATGCACCTCGCGTCCGCCAACATCAATCACGCCATGCAATAAGCCGCGCTGCTCTAGGCGGTGATCTGAAATATCTTGATTTTCAAAACTGACAATTGAATGCCGCGATAACAGAGCGTTGCCGTGATCGCTTTGGCTTTTAATGGCGTTGCAGCCGTAGGCAACGTCCATATGCAAAGCAGCCGCCAGTGATTCGTGCTGAGCGTGCAAACGACCATAGCGATCGTTGCGCCCTTGCACTTCTTGCAAAAACAATAGATCAGGTCGCAGGCCGTGCAACCCAAGTCGCAAATCCACCATTGAGTCGCGCCCTGCAAGGGAGCGACCTTTATGGATGTTATAGCTAACGACTCGAAGCAACGACATTGTGGTTGATGCTGCTTACGCCTTAACTTCTGGCTGACGCAATCTGATATGCAGCTCGCGCAATTGCTTTTCGTCAACGGGCGAAGGCGCTTGGGTGAGCAAGCACTGCGCACGCTGGGTTTTGGGAAACGCAATCACATCACGGATCGACTCGGCACCGGTCATCATGGTGACGATGCGGTCCAAGCCAAAGGCGATGCCGCCGTGAGGCGGTGCGCCATACTGCAAGGCGTCGAGCAAGAAGCCAAACTTGAGTTGGGCTTCTTCGGCGTCAATCTTGAGGGCACGAAACACTTTGCTCTGGATTTCTTCGCGGTGAATACGCACGGAGCCGCCACCGATCTCCCAACCGTTAAGCACCATGTCATAGGCTTTGGCGGTTGCCTTTGAAGGATCGGTGCTGAGCAGATCTTCGTGACCGTCTTTGGGGCTCGTAAAGGGGTGATGCGCGGCCACGTAGCGATCGGCCTCTTCGTCGTATTCGAACATCGGAAAATCAACCACCCAGAGTGGCTTCCAAACGGCTTCAAACAAATCGTTGGTACGACCAAACTCGCTATGGCCGATTTTGACGCGCAACGCGCCGATGGCGTCGTTCACAACCTTGGCGCGGTCTGCGCCAAAGAAAATCAAATCGCCATCTTGCGCACCGGTGCGCTTGATCATCTCGGCAAGCGCGGCGTCGTGCAAGTTTTTAACGATTGGTGACTGCAAACCATCGCGGCCCTTAGCCACTTCGTTGACTTTGATCCAGGCCAAGCCTTTTGCACCATAAATCGATACAAACTTGGTGTAGCTGTCGATTTCGCTGCGCGAGATGATGCCACCTTTTGGTACGCGCAAACCGACCACGCGGCTGCCTTCGGTGGTGGCCGCTTGGGCAAACACTTTAAAGTCGACGTCTTTCATGACGTCCGTTAAGTCTGTGAACTCAAGCTTGACGCGCAGATCAGGTTTGTCTGAACCATACAAGCGCATGGCTTCGCTGTAAGGCATCAGCGGAAACGGGTTGGCTAGCTCAACGTTTTGCACCGATTTAAAAACGTGACGGATCATGTCTTCAAAGATCGCGCGAATTTCGGTTTCGTTTAAGAACGAGGTTTCGCAATCGATCTGGGTAAACTCAGGCTGACGATCAGCACGCAAATCTTCGTCGCGAAAGCATTTGGTAATTTGGTAGTAGCGATCAAACCCCGAAACCATCAACATCTGTTTAAAGAGCTGTGGTGATTGCGGTAAGGCAAAGAACTCGCCCGCATTCACACGCGATGGCACTAGGTAATCACGCGCACCTTCAGGCGTACTCTTGGTGAGCATGGGGGTTTCGATATCGATAAAACCCAGGCCATCTAAAAACTTACGCACTTCGATCGACACGCGATAGCGTAGCATCATGTTGCGTTGCATTTGACCGCGACGCAAATCAAGCACGCGATGCGTCAGGCGGGTAGTTTCAGAGAGATTTTCATCATCAAGCTGAAACGGTGGCGTAACCGAGGGATTTAGAATTTCGACTTCGCGACAGAGGATTTCGATTTCGCCTGAGGCGAGATCTTTGTTCGTGGTGCCGGCTGGGCGCTCGCGCACTAAACCCGTAATGCGGATGCAAAACTCGTTGCGCAGGCGCTCGGCAATCGCAAAGCCTTCGACGTTATCTGGGTCGAACACGATCTGGGCTAAGCCCGCACGATCGCGCATATCGATAAAGATCACCCCACCGTGGTCGCGGCGGCGGTGTACCCAACCAAACAACGTGACGGTTTGACCTAAGTGGTCTTTACAAACCTGGCCGGTGTAGCAGGTACGCATGCAAACTCCAAAAGATCTGACAAACAGATCTGACAATAAAAATTAATCGGACGAACGAGTAGAGGTGGCAGGCGCATTGACGCCCGCACTTGATAATGCAGGGGGTGTGGCTACTGTTTTGCTAACAGCATCCGCTGTGCCGTGTTGAGCTTGCGCTGATGCAGCTGATATCGCTGCAGCTTGGGCTGCCGCATCGACAGCATTGAGTATCGGGCCGGCGGGCGGCGCAACAACGCCCATCGACACAATATATTTAAGCGCGGCGTCGACCGACATATTGAGCGGCACGACTTCGCTGCGCGACATAATCAAAAAGAAACCAGACGTTGGATTTGGCGTGGTGGGCACGTACACGCTCACGTAATCACCCTTTAGGTGGTCGGCCACTTCGCCGCTTGGGGCGCCCGTCAGCAAAGCAACGGTGTAACAGCCCGCGCGCGGATATTGCACCAGCACGGCCTGCCTAAAAGCCTGTCCATTGGGTGCAAGCAAGGTATCGCTAACCTGCTTAACCGACTGATAGATCGACCTGACCAGAGGAATGCGACCTAGGACTTTTTCTGAATACTTTAGGATGCCACGACCCAAAAAATTGGCAGCAAACATGCCAGTCGCCAGCAACACTGCCAACACCAAGGCGACTCTGAAGCCCGGGATTTCAAAGCCGAACAAAGCTTGGGGCGACAAAAAGCTAGGCACCACGCTTTCGAGCGTGTTGACCACCAGGCCGAGCACCCAGATCGTAATGACGACAGGCACCCAAATCAGTAAACCAGTGACGAAGTACTTTTTTAGAAATCGCATATTAGGATCAAAAAAGTTATCTTTGTTGCCGCGAGTCGGCGCGGAGGGCTTAAGCGTTGAAGGTTACGGTTGATATTTCAGTTAAAGACGGCCCGAAGGCCGAGGTGTGCTTAGCGTAGCGCTCAAGTGTTACCGGACGAGTTGTTTGACGACCCGCCTGAAGAAGACGAGCCACTGCTACCCGAGCTTGCTGCGCCAGCACCACTTGAAGAAGCTGCGTTTGAGTTACTGGCTGAGTTACTACTTGAGTTGCTGCTTGAATTGCTATTTGAGTTGCTGCTTGACGAGCCGCTAGCAGACTTGTTGCCCGAGTTGTCAGGCGACGCACCAGTCTGGCTGCCAGACGCGTCGCCTGAGCCCGCGTTAGCATCACCACCCGAGACGGCTGAGCCACCCACAGCGGCCTCAGAACCAGCGTCGGGCACAGCAGCTTCGCTGGTTTTAGCACCGCCACTACCATTGCTACGAAAGTCGGTGACGTACCACCCCGAGCCTTTTAATTGAAAGCCGGCAGCGGTAACTTGTTTTTCAAACGTCGACTGACCGCACTGTGTGCACACGGTGAGCGGCGCGTCAGAGATTTTTTGCAGTTTGTCTTCAGCGTGACCACAGGCTGAACATTTATAAGCGTAGATTGGCACGATAAACTTCTTGAATACTGGATAAGAGGGAAAGTACTAAAGCTGAAAAGCCAGTACTAAAACCAAAAGGAAAGCCTTTGATTTTAACGGGTTTTTACTAAAACTCGAGGGCGCTGAAGGCAAAGCGGCCCCAAAGGTCTCAATAAATGAGGTTTGGGGCCTTTTTCGACCCGTTGTGGGTCGAAGCACTAAATAATACTTGCCTATTGCTTATAGGCCCAGCTTTTTAAGATCCGGGCGAGCCAAATGAAACTGAGTCACGCGCTGAAATGCGATCCCAATCTTGACCATCGTGGCGTCGTCAAAAGGTTTACCCAGCAGCTGCATCCCCACAGGCATACCGTTGTCGGCAAAACCGGCGGGCAACGAAACACCTGTGGTGCC
>CANKOW010000064.1 GCA_947484295.1 Alcaligenaceae bacterium
ATTGGACGCATAGGGGCTGGTGTTGGCTAGTAGGCGATCGACAACAACTCGAGACACACTTTTCTTTATGTTGGTTTGTATGTGGGGAAATTAAAATACCGCCCCCAAGAGCCGCATAAATAGGCGCGATTAGAAGGACACCCTCTCCGCCAGACATCAAGCAAATACGCGACTTTCGGGGCATTTGTTATTTATACATACCCAAAAGCATATCCAAAGATATTAACCTGCACTGACTTCAAAGGCAGCGCAACCGCAGTCTTGCTTAGTCCATCGAGGCTTCTGTGCCTTGTGCTCTTTTGAGCGAGACCTGTAGCAAAACGCAAAGACAGCTCAACGGAGGTCTTGAATATTGTTGGTCTAGGTAGCACTTGGATTTGGTGACATGGTTGACCACACCCACCCCGTACCCCCAAAATTGGAAGTGACCCACCCATCTACCTATGATCACTATTTGTCAGGCGCAAAATAAATTCGTGTCAAACTTTGTAAAAAATCTAGTGTGCGCATGTCAAACGTTTGACACACTTATGGGTGACTCAATCCTTGAATGACGGATAGCTTTCCAACAAGCTTTCTTTTTGCTTGAATGCATTTGCTAGCCGTGTAAGGAGCGTCTGTTTTTTAAGCATTGGTGCCGCAGATGCCACTAGCCAAACTATTTCGCGACTGTTGCCGCTGCCCATTGTCTTCGCTACGTGCTGGTATTCAAAGATCGACTTCTTCACGCCGCACCCAACACACGTCTTCAAAACCTCGGCTGATGTGCCCCAATCTTTAGGCGGTGAGCCAACGCGATAAGTACCCCATACAGGTCGGGTGTGAACCTGACTACAGTCTAGGCACTAATACAAGTTAAACGAGGCGATGCGTGACATCAACCCTCATCAAAAAGTAGCTATTCAGACTTGGCTAATTACCACTGCAGTAGCCGTGATACTCCATGAAATCAAGCAACTGATCATTAAATTGATCATTTCTTGGCGAGTATGACGTTAGGCAGAAGGGCAGATTTTTATCTTTATTCGTTGAGCCTGTACACGCAAGCGTACCGAAAGATTTTTGTTGAACACCTGTGTTTGTTCTGTTGGCGTCAACAGCTTTACGTTGTAGATTACCCCGAAGCCGGTAACAAATCTCGATACCTGCACCATCACCTCGGGCCGGAGGCTGCCCACTCTCTGCGCCAAATAGTCAAGGCAAGTTAAGCGCCTTCGGGTGCTTTTCCGTTTGGCAACGCAACGATTGGATTCGAGGGATTGCAGCACCTCAGGAACGTTGTGAGGCAGTCTACACTGGCCCGCCAAGACTGATAACTTTGGCGGAATGCCATTATTACTTGTTCAGCTCTTTAATCCTGGCATTGCGCTCATCGTCCGTCATCTCATCACAACGGCTGCTGCGGTCTGGCATCCGGAGCCAATCTTCTGTGCCTGCTCTGGGCCCATAGATACGATTTGATTGTTTGAATACGCCCCACGTTACAAATGCCATGCTAATGACCGCGATGTGCCCAAGCATGTTGTAAGGGATGGACATTGGCTCGCCGATGTAAAGACCAAATGCCAAACACCAGAAACAGAACAATAGAATACTGGCGATGTACCGAACGTAAACTGGTGCATGGCGCAGAGGGTTTAGGTTGGGGTCAAGAAGACTGCGCACATTTTGGAAGAGAAAATTCAGAAACTTAAAAATACCAAACATAGGCTTGCCCTTTTTTAACTGGCTGCGGGCCTTCTCAACACCATAGTCAAGTGGGTATCGGCGATTAATAGATTAACTCAAAAAAAGATTGCTTAACTATTTTTTTGACAATCCTAAGATTTATTTGTCTGAGCCTATTGCTTCAAAAAAATCGCGGCTACATGTAAAAGCGATACCTCAGAACGCACTCCTCAATTTAATCACGTGCTGTTTAAACGGCCCTGCTAGGGCTTTTTTCAAAAGCTTATAGATATCCAGATCAAACTCAACTTGCTCGGAATCTGCCAGCTCGTAAAGCTCTTCTTCATTAATGGCGGTACCCAAATAACACCAGTTGTTCAATACGATCATTTCGTCTCCTTCTTTGATCGCGATTGCGCCCTGATAGGGCCACGCTTGAACTTTATAAAAATTAAGCGCTGTTTGAACTTGTAGGTTGTACAGTTCAATTGACGAGGCACCAATGCAAGCACCTGTGCACTGTTTGATCTGATAAGCAAAGCAGGATTTTCCTTCGTCTACTTTTTCTAAGCCTAGCAAAGCTGCGCATAGTCGATATTTTTTAGAGACTGCGCCTAAATAAGCGTGTGCCTCTCGTTTGCTATAAAACAATCCATAAAGGTTATCTTGCAACCCCGGGATCAAAGCGTGATGACCAATAAGAGTAGGCCGCAACACGCCAGCGACATCTTGCGCGAGCATCCATGCGCATAAATCTTTTGAACGACGCAGCTCAATATTCATGCTGGGCATTCTCTCTTTGATGAGCTTGGCCTCAAGAATGAGTGCGCCTAACTCGCCACTCGTTTCGATCCAGTCGACCTCGCGTACTTGCAACGAGAGCTTCATTTCTTTTCGGTTGGTCAGCGCCGCTTGAAAGTGCCCGTTAACGCGCGTACGCAGGGCGATACTTTTACCGATGTACAGAGGGACCCTATTTTCACCGTACATGATGTAACAACCGGGCCCGTCGGGGATCGCATCGATCACACTCTGATCTATGTTGGGAGGCAGGCTTGCCTGACCAATTAATTGATTCAACGCAGCGAGTAAACGCGCAGGGCCTACAGTCTGCTCGCAGACTCGCCAGAACTGCACTAGTAAATCTGCATCGCCAAGGGCTCGATGCCTTGCGCTCACGCTAAGGCCATGAGCGTTAATGATCGTATCTAGATTGTGTCGAGCTTGCCCAGGAAACAGCAGTCGTGAAAGCTTCACGGTACATAGAACTTTAGGCCGAAAATCAATGCCGATTCTTTTGAACGAGGCCTTGATGAAGCCATAATCAAAACGCGCGTTATGCGCGACAAAAATTTTCTCTTCGAGCTCTTGTTTGATCGTGAGGGCCAAATCCTCAAAGGTAGGTTGCCCAGCCACCATTTGCGGTGAGATACCGGTCAGTCTTTGAATATTCAGTGGGATAAACGTCTCTGGGTTAATCAGGCTTTCCCAGATACTCTCGTGACCATCGCTAAGCGTTTTGATGCCGATTTCAGTGATGCGATCGCGATCAAAATGAGACCCGGTCGTTTCTATATCAACGAAGGCGAGAGTTGGATAAAAACTTGTCATTTTCATACTGGGCAAAGGTAGGCAGATCGATTTAAATTAGTATTTTTCATGCAATTCTAAGGTAGCGGCTTGAACAAGCACTGGTATTTTTCATGCAATTCTAAGGTAGCAGCTTGAACAAGCACTGGTATTTTTCATGCAGCGCTTAAATAAAAATTAGGGCTGCTCGTTTTTATTCGACAGTTATGTGAATTGAAGTTTAGCGAGTCTTGCATAGAGCCCGCCTTGCGTGAGCAAGGTGTCATGAGTGCCTTGTTCGATCACCGCGCCATCTTCAAGCACGATGATGCGATCGGCCTGCATCACGGTCGAAAGACGGTGGGCAATCGTCAATGAGGTTCTGCCTGGCAACACAGCATCAAGTGCAAGCTGAACTTCACGCTCAGACTCTGCGTCGAGCGCACTCGTTGCCTCATCGAGAAGCAGAATCGGTGGGTTTTTCAAGATGGCGCGTGCAATTGAAATCCGTTGTTTTTGCCCACCAGATAAACGCACGCCACGCTCGCCTAAAAAACTACCGTACCCTTGGGGTAGCGCCGTGATAAACCCATGCGCGTGCGCCGTCTTCGCAGCGGCGATCACCTCTTCATCACTTGCATCGAGTCTGCCGTAACGGATGTTTTCTAGTGCACTGGTTGCAAAAATCACGGGCTCTTGCGAAACGATACCGATGCTATTGCGTAAGTCGCCTACCGGCCATTCACTGGCATCTCGACCAAAAATTTGGATCTGCCCAGAGCGCGGCTCATAAAAGCGCAACAACAACGAAAACAGCGTACTTTTTCCCGCGCCTGAAGTGCCGACTAGCGCATAGCGAGCACCTTGAGGCACAACAAAGGACACCAGATGCATCGCCAAGAAATCGGGCCGTGAGGGATACACAAACGTGACCTCTTTCAACACGATCGCATCTTTAGAGCTAAAAATAATCGGCTCGTGAGGTTGCGTACTATCAACTAACTCGGGAGCCTCTTGCATCAGCTCTACCAAGCGCTCCATGGCCCCTGCTGCACGCTGCACATCTCCAAATGTTTCAGATAAGGCGCCAATCGACCCGGCAATGAACACAGCGTACAAAACAAACTGCGTGAGTTCGCCTATTGTCATTGCACCCGCAGTCACTTGCCGAGCACCCATCCATAAGACAAATACGATCACAGCAAAGGCCATCGTAATCGTGAGCACGGTGAGTAATGCGCGTACGGTGATACGCGTTTTAGCTTCGTTAAAAGCTGCTTCTACGGCCGCGTCAAAACGCTTTTGCTCATACGCTTCGCGTACAAAAGCCTGAACAGTTGTGACTGCATTTAAAACCTCTCCGGCCATCGCGCTTGTATCTGCGACTTTATCTTGACTGGCACGCGACATTTTGCGCACGCGTCGCCCCATTGCCCAAAGCGGAAGCACAATCAAAAGCAGAAGCACGATCATGACAGTTGCAAGCCAAATGCTCGTCACCAGCATCATCGCCATCCCGCCAAGCAACATTAGCGCGCTACGCAGCGCAATCGAAATGCTTGAACCGACCAAGGTTTGAATCACCGTCGTATCGCTTGTGAGCCTGGACAACACCTCACCGGTCTGTAGCGTTTCGAAATACACCGGGCTCTGGCGTAAAACGTTTTTAAAGACGCGCTGGCGTATATCAGCGACCACACGCTCGCCGAGCCAGGACATCATATAAAACCGACTAGCCGTCACGACGGCCAAGATGATCGCCAATACCAACAAGTAGATAAATTTAAGGTCGCTGGCCTCAGTGGTGATCCCTGCATCTACCAACCCGCGAAAAGCAAGCGGCACGGCAAGTGTTGCAGCCGCTGCCAAGACCAAAAATAGCGCGGCCAGAAACCACTGCTTTCGATAGCGCGAGATAACTTCATATTCTTGCAACCAGCCGATAAGACTACTAAGTTTTGATGGCATATTGAGTCAATCTGAAAGAAATGAGTTTACCGGCACGACGACTTCAACAACAACCGATGCGATACGAGCCACTGCGGTGCAAACTGACATTGGGTGCAATATTAGAAGACCACAGGCGCACCGTAGCCTGTCAGTTCTAGGTAACCCCTTCCCAGTACCTTGCCGCCCTCGGTCAACTCGACCGCGCCTTCATAATAAAAGCCGCCCGTGCTGGCCTGCGCATTTACCTCTTGGTCTGACATTAAAGGCTGCAAGGTCAACGTACGACCTGCTACTCGCAATTGAAACCGCTCGGGATACGAAACCAACGAGCGAGGCGAGCGCCATTGACCAAGCGCGTGCCAGCTCACATCCTGCCGCCTCTCGATTACCTGGCCGCGCGCACCGCGCCAGTCCCACACACTGAATAGAGTATTTTTTTCGGCGTCTCGCATTCGAAACGCCATCAAACTACTACCATCTAAAAGATTAATACCAATCCAATCCCAACCAACGGCGCCCGTCATCAGCAAACTGCTTGACCACTCGTGATCAAACCAGGCAGACCCTGAGAGGCTCAACGGCAGTTCTGTTCTACGACGGTTACCTAAAGATTTTTTTAACGTGACCCGCGCTGCAACGTTTAATTGCGGGCGACTATAGTAGTAACTTGCAAATTGTGAGGTCGGCGCTTTTAAAGAATACCCGTCTTCACCTCGCAAGACCGGAGCAAACGAACTGAACGCATCAAACTCAAGCGTAAATTGGTCTGCCGGAATCAAGATCTTGTAATGATCATCAACCGTGCGTTGTAAGCTCCAGCCAGAAAGTGCAAGCGCAGTATCTGCTGTACCAAATAAAGCGCCAGCTGGACCTGCCCGGCCAGCCACCTCGGCGTGAATTAACTGGCCCTCGCCAGGCAATGCTAAGGCTGCGTGCGCAAACATCAGCTGAAGCGGTGCGAACCGACTTGGATTTCTCTCAGGATGCAGCGTCCGGCTTCTAAAAAATGTGACTTGAAAGCCCATCTTATCTGCACCCTCACCCAGCCATCCCGTCATGTACCACCACTCGGTGCGATAGTCTGGATGCGCACCAAAATCTCGCGGGAAAACTAGCTCTCTTGGGAAAACTTCTGGATATGCTGAGCCCTTAACGCTGTCAGCCTGTTTGACGGAAACTGTGTGTGCCGCTGAAGCGGTACCAACGGGTGATGGCGAACCTGTGGCTGAGGCAGAAGTCTTCGTTGACTCAGACAACGCCGTGGTAGACAACGATTGTAAAGAAGGCACTGAAGCTAACAACAGAAACCGTTTCAGCCATGTTCTGCGTTGCATCACCAGTCCTCGCGCAAAGACAAAGCCAGTCGCTCTGGATTCAAGTTTCTTTTTGCGGCCCAGACTGCCGCAAGCATCCCCAACAAGACAGTCACAAGAATGAGTACAACGATTGCGACCGTCGGCAAGCTCGTCTCCATAGTCCAGTGAAAAGATTGCGGATTCACGCGGTGAATCAATACCTGGCTCATCAACAAACCGAGTACAGTTCCCCAACACGCGGCAAGCGCAAGCAAGAGGCCTGACTCAACACTAATCCATTGTGTAAGCTGTGATGACGATTGACCCAGTTGCTGCACGAGCGCAAATTCCTTTTGTCGCAAGAGCGCCTGTCCGGCAAACCCCGCAGCAACCGTAAAAAGCGCAACCAACAAGGCTGCAACCTCTAGGGCATAGGTCATCGCAAAACTGCGATCAAAAATCGTTAGCGATAGCGCACGTAAATCTGTAGAGCTTCGAAACTCAAGCGAATTAAATTGAGGAAACTGCGAGCGTAAGCGCTCTAGCACCGCAGCCGGATTTGTAGCCGGCGCAAGCCAAAGGGCAATATCCGTACGACGCCTATCCTGTGTCACCGCCTGGTACACCGAGATATCCATGACGACCGATCCATGCTGACGGCCATAATCACGAAATACGCCTGCCACCCATACCGAGAGATACTCGCCAGTGCTTGCCTTCACCGGCAGCGTGTGAACCTGGCCCGGTTTCCAACCGTACAAATCTAGCATCGCCTCAGACACGTATACATCGGGTGGCGGATCCTTTGCATCCTTTGGCTGAACCGACAGGCTCCCTGTCAGAGGCAGCACTTCGGCTGCCCGACCGGACGGCACCGGGCGAGCGATCAACATCACTTCTGGTTGCTCAGGGCGAAACAGGATCTTCTGTTGCAACGTAAATTCTAAACGCGCAATCCCGGGTACCGCCGCTATCTCCTGAACGAATGTTGGATCTTGGACTAACGCATCATTTAAATCAGAGCGCGTCAAACTCGCATATAAGTCTGCGGGTAAGACCTTATCTAGCCATTGCGTAACCGAGTCGCGAAAACTCGCCACCATCACCACCATCGCAACCGTTAAAGCCAACGCAGCCACCACGCCGGCAATCAGCCCCGCCGCACTTGCAGGCGCTTGCGCCAGGCGCCAAACAGCGAGCGTCAAGGAGGGTGAGACCGGGCCAACAAACCGGCCCGGTAACAAACGCGCCAACAATGAAAAGAACTGACTCACCAGCGAAGGCATCAACGCTAATCCCGCAAACAATAAGAGGGCAATCGACAAATATGCGGCAATTGGCAAGCCTTCGATCGGCGGCAACAATGTCAACACCACACTGATGACCGCAAGCGCGATCGCAATCCTAGCGTTCAACACCGGTTTAAGCATGCGCTCTGTCGCACCGGCACGCAGCTGCCTCACCGGAGAGCCCGCGGTGGCCGCACGCGCTGGAAAATATCCAGCTAGCGCACCCACGATCAGCGATAACAACCAAAACCCCAACAAGATCGACAGATCGATATCCAAAGGCGGTACGGTCGTTGAAAAATAGCCCGCCCCAAGATCGCCGCCTATCACATGCAATAAAATCGAGGCAACGCCTAAACCTAAACCGATACCCAACAAACCACCCAGCGCAGCGACTAGCAAAGCTTGCGTCAAGACCAGAGTAAACAACCATGCGGGCCCTGCGCCCAAAACGCTCAACAGCGCCAGTTCAGACTGCTGACGCAATACAGAAAAACTAATCGTTGTAAACACTAGAAACGCGCCTGTGAACAAAGCGACCAAGGCGAGAACGCTCAAATTTACGCGATAAGCGCGCGATAAATTAGACATCCTACGGTCACGATCGTCGGCAGTGACCAGCGTCAAACCCAAGTTTGAATTCTTAAGCGCGATCACTACGTCTTTGGGGCTCGCTCCATCGACTAGCTGAATATCCAATCGGCCCAGCTTGCCAAGCCCATCCAAACGCCACTGCGCAACGCTCAAATCCATCACCGCCAAGCTTTGCCCTGCAGCACCCGGAACCAGACCCGCGATCTTGAACGTTTGCTTTTTGCCGCCAAATGACAGCGTGAGGTCGTCGCCCACGACCACCTCCAACTCTTTTAGCGCCGCTGCTGATAAAAAGATTGCGTCGGGTTCAAAGACGCGCATACGCTGTTCGTCAGACGTTACGGGAAGCAACGCGGTGGTCACTCGACTCGCTTGAAAAATATCTAAACCCAGTACACGCACAGGTTGCGTCCCACGTTCAAGCACAGGGCTCACCGCACGGATGCCGAACTCTTTTTGACGAGCGACTACTTCATCAAACAAAGTGTCTGAAAACTCACCCGAGGTCGATACTAACTGCGCCGAAGCTTGCCCGTTGACCGTATCCAGTGCACGACCAAATTCACTGAGGGCGGAGCTGTTGACGGTCTGAATCGCCACGGCTAGGCCGATACCTAATGCAACAGTCAGCCCAGCAATCAGCCAACGGCCTGGTTGCGCCCGAAACGCGGCAGTCAGTAGCCAAAAGAACAGCACTAACCGGTCAACACGAAGGTGCGATCAAGCCTGGCCGCCGACTCTGCTGAATGCGTCACCATTAGCAGTGCCGCGCCTTGCTCGCGACATGTACGGCACAGAAGATTCAATGCTTTGTAAGCCGTCTCGGGATCCAAATTGCCAGTCGGCTCATCAGCCAAGACAATTTTTGGTTGATGGACGAGCGCTCGGGCAAGTGCCACGCGCTGTTGCTCACCGCCCGACAACACAGAGGGAAAAGATTGCGCGACACCTGTGAGCTCGAGTGCTTCGAGTAAACGCTCAGCACGTTCTTGCGCCTGCGCGAAGGCTAAGCCCGCCAACAAACAGGGCACCATCACGTTTTGTAGGGCATTGAGATGGGGCATTAAATGAAAGGCCTGAAACACAAACCCAAAGGTCGTACGACGCAACGCTAATTGTTCGTTGATGCTCATGAGGGCCAGACTTTTACCCTTTAAGAGCACACACCCCTCGTCGGGGAGATCAAGCCCCGCCATCAGATTAAGCAGTGTCGATTTACCCACCCCTGAGGCACCTCGAAGCGCAAGTTGTTCGCCCAGACCAACAGAGACATTCAAATCACGAAATAGCCAGCGCTCAGGCGAAACCCTTTTGGATAGGCCTTCGGCTTGAAGTAAAACGGGGGGATCAATGAACATTTTTTCATCTTACCATCGCGAATATTTGTACTTTTGACCGCTAGGTAAATAGTTGTTGTAATGGGATGTTGATGCGCTGAGTGGACTGGTCAGTCGTATGTTGCAATCCCTGAATCGCTACAACGCATCAAGGCTAACCCCTACAGAATTAGCGCTATGGAACATTACCAATCCGAACCTTACCCGGCTGATCGAGCAGTGCCGCAGCAATCGTGCGCCGATGCTCTGCCGCCGTGCCGCCACGCAGGCTCCAAGAGCCCACTCGGCGGTACCAGAGGTTCAGGTCAAAGTCACGAATAAAACCCATGCCGCCGTGAATTTGCTGTGCCGAACGCACCACCATCATGCATTGTTCGTTACCAAACGATTTCGCCTGGGCAACGTTGACGCGGTAAGGTAGTTTTTGATCCATGCGCCATAACGCTTCACGCGCCAGCATCGTTGTGCCATCAATCGCATTGACCATGTTGGCACATAAGTGTTGAATCGCTTGAAATGCACCGATTGGCTGACCAAAGGCTTCACGCTGTTTAGCGTGTGCAACGGCCATGTCAAGGGTTCTGCGGCCTGCACCCGCCATCATTGAGGCATACAACACTGCAGAAAAATCCATGACTTCAAGCGCGATTGCATGACCTTGTGCTGACGTGCCCACGCGTGCACTCAGTGGAACCTTGACGTGATTGAACTGCACGTTGGCTTCGCCATCTTTGGCCATCGATACCAAGGCATCGCTACTGAGACCCGTTGCGTCAGTAGGCACCAACACCACACCTAAGTGATCAGGAGCAGCCGCTTCGCGATAAACCACCAAACATTGCTGCGAGGCGCGATAACTACCCACAAAAGTTTTTGTACCGTTCAACACAAGCTGATCGCCTTCGACACGGCCTTCAAGCTTAATCGACTCGGGTGTCCAGCGACCATTGGCCTCAGCCACGGCATGGCTCAAAATCAAATTACCACTGAGCACTTGCTGCAAGAGTTGCTGCTGCTGGGCATTGCCATGCCGATCAATAATCATGGCGGGCACCATGGTCGCATGCAAGGGGATTGGCGCAATGTGATAACCCGCTAATTCAAATAGCAAGGCGAGATAGGTTAAGGGCAACTCTTGACCGCCGTTTTTATCAGACAGGCAAAGTTGCAGCCAACCGTTTTCGGCGAATTTTTCCCATAACGCGGGCGAATATTGCAGAGGATCTGTTTCGATCTTACGCACCAACGCAGACGTGCACTCGCCCGCCAAAAACTCTGAAGCCGCTTCGCGGATTTGTACTTCTTGATCATCAAGCAAAATATCCATGATTCAAATAACCTTTTTTATTTTGCCGCGCGCGGCATACCTAGGCCAATACGGGCCACTTGGTCGCGCATCACCTGAACGCTGCCGTGGTTGATCGTTGACTGGTAGGCACCCAAGATATTGTGGGCAAAGACGCCCTTTTCAATTGCAGTGGGCGAGCCTTGCATCAACTGCGCAAACGGCCCCAGGATCTGACTGATGGCTTCGGTGGTACGCACGCTGTGCTCGGGCGCAAAGACTTTTTCGGCCGAACCTTCGTACGTAAATTTGCCGCCGCTTTGCTCAATGCTAATACTGCGCATCGTCATCAACCGGCAGACTTCAGCTTCTGTCCACATCTCGGCGATTTTGTCGCGTACTTGCGCGTCTTCGCGCAATGATTCTTGCAACTCGCCCTCGCCATGCAACCAGTTCACAATATCTTCGTCACGCATCACCGAAATCAAGTAGCGCCAGGCACCCACGCGATCCAGATTCAACCCACGCCGCGCAACTTCCCAACCACCGCCCTCTTCGCCTAACAAGCATGACACAGGCACTTCGACGTCGTCGAAAAATACTTCGTTGGTGCGCTCTTCACCATAGGTGGTGCCAAAGGGTGCTGGCGGATCGTTTTGCACTGTCCAGAGTGGGCGCACGGTTAAACCGGGCATATCCATCGGTACGAGCAAAATCGACAAACCGCGATGACGGACTGAGTCGGGATCTGTGCGACACATCAGGTAGATGTGCGTCGCATTTTGTGCGTTGGTGGTGTAAATTTTTTGACCCGTGATAATGTATTTGTCACCGACACGTTTTGCACGGCAGCGAATGCCGGCCAAGTCAGTGCCACAGCCAGGTTCGCTGTACCCCTGACAAAAAATAATTTCACGTTTAATGGCGCCAGGTACAAATTCTTGTTTTTGTGCAGCGGTACCAACTGACAAAATCGCTGGTGCACCTGTACCGCCACCTAAGGTGATGCCGGCGGCCCGATAAAATTCTTCTTCGATGACAAACTGCGCAGTGCGGTCACCGCCGGCCCCGCCAAATTCAGCAGGCCAACTCCAGGCAAACCAACGCTTTTCATTCACGGTATCAAAGAAGGCTCGAATCGCTGGCCCCCACCCTTCGCCACGCTTACCTGCGTTATTTTCGGCACGCACTTCGTCAGTGAAATACTCGGCCAAAAACTCACGCACAGTTGAACGTAGTTTTTCTTCTTCAGCACTGAACAAAAAATTCATTGTCGTCTCTTTATTTAATCAGATGAATCAATTGGCTCAACGTTACTCTTTAAGGGCTCTGGGCGCAACGCCAGCAGGATTGCCCGAATGGGCAAGATCTCACGAAGTCAACGCGCACCCGCTCAGTCAAGCCTAGAGCACTTCGTAGACGTCATAAATCGGCCCAGCAGCTTCGCGGCGACCGGTTGCCACACAAATGATTTTATTGAGCCAACTATACTTTTCTGAGCTAGTTTCAAGCACCGGTGTGGTGCGAAAGTAATATTCGGCCGGATCAACTTTCTCGCCCTTATTCAGACGGGCCATCACTTCTTTAGGGCCATGACGCAAGCCGCGGTAGCTCATATAAATCAGTTGATTGTCATCGGTTTCGAGGATCAGGCGCACGTCTAACGTCAAGACGTCGTCTGGACGCATCAATAACCAGTCGCCCCCAGGGGCCGCTTTAACCGTGCCGCGAATGCGGTCGCCTGCGAACGTACCGCCCGTAACATTGGCGATCTTACGGCCACCCACAGGGGTTTGGCCCAGATCAACAATATTGGGGACTGTTAAAACAATCTGAAAGATATGGCGTGTCTGAATCATGGGGGGATCTCTCTTAAAGTGTGTGTGCGTTATTGTTAAGTGCGACTATTTTTTTGAGGCAACCATCAGCGCATAATTACCGTCTTTAAAATAACCGAATCTAAAGTTCAATGGCTTAATGTCATCGCGTTGAGCGAAGGCTTTTGCAAGATCAACGTGATAACTCGGAAAAGCATGGTGAGCGGCCACGAATTTGCCGAACAAGGCGATTTGATATGACTGGCTCAGGCTGGTGTATTTGATGCCGGTTTCGTCTTGAACGACTAAGGGTGAACGCCCTAGCACCTGGTTGGCGATCATGCTAAATCCAACGTTTTGGGGCAAATGTGAAGCGGCCTTGAATAACACTGGGTTGGTTGTAAGGGTGTTAACCAGCGCCAGGTTTTGCGGGGCGGCTTGAAGGCCTTCATTTGAAAGGTCAATTTTCAGATAATCAACAATAATCGGCTTACCCTGCTTGCTAGCCTGTATGCGCACCGAGCGCCAGCGTGGCATATCTGGCGAAAGCTCTTGCAACGAGCCGTCTGCAGCGACTTGAATCGGCAACACGCGCTCAATTTCAAACCCCTGCAAACTTAAAAAACTCACGATAAACGTGCTGGCACCGATGTTGGCGCGGGTCGAATACAGATACTTCTCAAGATATTCGGTCACATAAAAACCGTGGTCGCCAAAGTGCTGCCAGGCTGACGTCAGCACACCCAAACTGGGCTCGAGCAACTCAGGGGCAAGATTGGCCAAATCTAACGGTCTTTCAGCGTTTTGCATGGCCATCATGACGTAGCGCTTGGCTGCCGGAAACAACTGATTCACGGTCACAAAATCAGGACCAGAAAAGGGATAGAACACCGTTTCGGGTGTGACAGGTAGCTCGGCTAACGCCCACTGCGACATTGGCTCGGCAATTTTTTGGCTATAGAGCGCCCAATTCGCGGTGACTGCGTGAGCAAAGGTGGCCCACCGCGGGCTTTGCGCGATGGCGGGTGGCAGGCCGGTCACAGGTTGCTGGCCCGCCAGCAAGATTGCCGCGGTGCGTATGGAGGCGGTAAAGTCTTTAACCGCTGCAGCACTTGAGGCCGCAACCAAACCACCAGTGGTCGCGACGGGCTGCTCAGCCGGGGCCGGGCTACCCGCCGACCCAGCAGACTGTGCGACCGGACCTGACGTGCCAGGCAAAGAGGAAGCCATCGCCGTGGCTGGGCTTCGAGGTGCTTCGATAACCTGTACCACCGCAGCTGGGCTACGAGGTGCTTCGATGACCTGTACCGCCGCAGTTGGGCTACGCGGTGCTTCGATGACCTGTACCGTCGCAGTTGGGCTACGCGGTGGCTCGGTCGACTGTACCTCTGCAGAGGCGCTACGCGGCGATGCGCTCGTCTGTGCCTCTGCGGCGGGGCTTGCCTGCGGAGGGGTCGTCTGCACGCAGCCAACACACACAAGGACGAAGGCGAGGGCTGAGAGCAGTTGGGTGAACCTTTGACATATACGCATAATTTTTCTTTGAGTAAATTTTAACAACAGCTGCGATTTTGGGCTAAATTGGCGATGAAGTTTAATCGAACTCGCCCAATAATGGCCTACACACCATGCACACACTCATTTTTCGTACTTTATTCTGGCACTTGGCTTTTGCGCTAGGGGCGCTGGGATTCGGGTCAGCCCAGGCCCAGCCTTACCCTAACCGCGCCATCAAGGTGGTGGTGCCTTACCCCGCCGGTGGCAACGCCGACATCACTGGCCGGGTCATCGCTAAAAAAATGGGGAGTCTACTCAACGTGCCAGTCGTGGTCGAAAATCGTAGCGGCGCCAACGGCATGATCGGGACGGATGCGGTGGTTAGATCGCCCGCCGATGGCTATACGTTGCTGGTGGCGGCAAGTGGCCCCATCGTCATCAACTCGGTGCTGTATGCCAAGGTGCCCTACGATCCAGTCAAAGATTTACTGCCAATTAGCCAAATCTTGTCTTTTCAATACGTTTTAGTGGTCTCTGCAGCCTCATCGATCAACACCCTCAATGATGCGGTCCTACAGGGCAAGGCGCAGCCGGGCAAACTTAGCTTTGGCTCAACTGGAATCGGCGGTGGCGGCCACCTGGCTGGCGAAATGTTTTCGATACTAAGCGGCGCACAGTTTAATCACGTGCCTTACAAGGGCAGCGCACCCGCCTTGGTGGATTTACTCGGTGGGCAATTGGCGTTTACGTTTGACACGGTTTTAACCGCGTCGCCCTTGATACAAGAGAAGCGTTTAAAGGCCTTTGCGGTGTC
>CANKOW010000065.1 GCA_947484295.1 Alcaligenaceae bacterium
AATCGCGCTATAGGTCACACGTACATCGCCTAGCACCGGTTGATCTGGATTTACACCTTTGTAAAGCAGATTGCCTTGAACTCGGTAGCCTGCAGGCGCCTGGGTGAGCGTTTCAACTGCTTCAAAGTTTGTCAAGTCTTGCACTAAACTTTTGTCTAACGTAAAAGCCCCGATTTTGACTAGGCTTGCATCGAAGCTTTGTGACTTTAAAGGCATTGCGGGGTTTTGATGGCCTGCCGGAACTTTAAACTGCGCCGAGTTGACTGCGGTTTCGGTCCACCCTAAAGAGTAGGTATACGTTTTTTGCGTTGTTTGCGAGCCGCCGATGTTGTTGCTTGTGGTTTCAGATTCTCTTTCAAGCCATTGGTACATCTCAACTTTGCGCTGTAAGCGCAGCAGGCCGGTGGCCGAGAGTTTGTTCCAAGGGTCAAGCGCTGGGGCGGCCCCATTCACTGTGCCGTTGAGATAAACCAATTTTGAATTATTTTGTGGGTTAACCGTGTCAGCACTAACCTCGACAATCGAACTCAAGCCTCTTTTTAAACCCGTGGCCGCTGTGACGGCACGACCTTCGTTCCAAGAGAGTAAAAAAATCGCGCAAGGTAAAAGAATGATACCGATCAGCACGCCCATAAGGCTTGAGCCCATGCGGCTCATCCAACCCGTGGTCGTTGTTTCAGTGATGCTGTTGTTGAGGTCTGCCATGAAGTCCTGTTTTTAGTCTAAGGCTCGCTGCCGACTGCGGGTCACTGACCCGATCATTTATTGAGCAGCGCGCAAATCAGTTATTTTCTGCGTCATTGGTTTTTTCGCCTCGACATCAAAGGTGATGAGTTTTTTTTCAATGTCTAAGCCAATGAGTATTTTGCGAATTGGGTCATAGAGCATGAGCCCGCCTTGATCCATCAATTGATATTTTGTGCCGTCTTTCAGAGTGAGTTCCCACACATCCTGAAACCCGTTAACGTCTTCGATGAAACTAAATTTTCCGGTGCCATAGGTGATTTCGATGACGTTATCTGCGCTGACCGCATTAGAGGCCTCATTAATATTGACCGCTTTGCGCGTTGTACCGTGAGTGAGAATCAGCCTTAAGGCGACCGGATCAATCGTAAATTTCAACCCATAGCCCTCAAGAACAATACTTTTTTCGGTATTTTCTGTCTCTTTCAAAATCACCCCATAACTGCTGTCGGTTGGCGTGTAATTCCAGTAAAGGCCTTTCGCGCCGCGCATGGCCGTAAAAGTGCCTTCACTTGTCTTAATTATTCTGCTCGTAGACTTTGCCACAGCGGGTGCAGCCGCAGGAGCGGCAGCTGCCGCGGGAGCAACAGGCGAGCTTGTGGCTGGCGCAGCCGCAGCTGGATTGGCTGCGGGCGTGACGTCTTTGCTCTGTGACCAAGCGCTACTCGTTGGGAGTGTGATGAGCGCAGACAGCAATAAAATATGCGAAATGTTCATGGCAGACAGCCTCAATTGTATCGATTGAAATAAACTAAAAAAGAGGCTACTAAATTGAATTGTCACAGTCAAGACCTATCGCAAGATGACTCTATGCAGCTTGAACAACAAGCCAAGTCACCTAACGTTTAGCTAGAAACTTTCAAGGCTTCAGAGTCATACAAGTGGCACGCCACCTCACCCAGCCCATTTTTTAATAACTCAGGCGATCGCACAGAGCACTCGGCGGTGGCCTGTGGGCAGCGCGGATGAAACGTGCACCCTGACGGGGGGTGCAGAGGGTCGGGAAACGAGAGCCCAAGGCCCAGATCGGGTAGGCCTAGGCCAGGTTCGGGCGTGAGCACAGACGCGAGTAAGGCTTGCGTATACGGGTGATGGGGATTTTTAAAAAGTTCTGCCGTGGGCGCGAGTTCAACCACGCGACCTAGATACATGACGGCCACTTGCGTGGCGATATGCTCGACCACCGCTAAGTTGTGGCTGATAAACACATAGGTCAAATTAAATTCTTTGCGTAAATCGAGCAACAGATTCAGAATCTGCGCCTGCACTGAAACATCTAAGGCCGAAGTGGGCTCATCACACACCACGATCTCGGGGTGCATCACCAAGGCGCGTGCGATCGCAACCCGTTGCCGTTGCCCACCCGATAATTGCCCTGGGGTGTTGTCGGCGTAGCGCGCCGGTAAGCCGACGCGGTCAAGCATCTCAAGCGCCTTGATGCGTCGTTCTGCTTTGCTCCCAACCCCAGCCACATCTAACGGAAACGCCACAATCGAAGCAATGGTACGCCTCGGATTCAATGATGAATACGGATCTTGAAAAATCGGCTGAACACGTTTGGCGAGTTCACGCCGATCAATCTTGCCCAGGTCTTGTCCGTCAAACGACACGCTGCCGTGGCTAGGCGGGGTCAAGCCTAGCAGCATACGTGCGAGTGTCGATTTGCCGCAGCCCGATTCACCGACAATCCCCAGAACATCACCTCGGTTCACTGACAGGTTGATGCCGTTTACGGCGTGCAGGGTTTGATTGGGTTTGAATAGACCTGCACGCACCTTAAAGCTGCGTTGTAGGTCGTGAGTTTGGATGAGTGTGCTCATGCTGTTGCGACCCCGGTAGGGTCAAGCACGCAGCGCCACTTGTGACCTTGAGAGGTTTGATGCACTAGGATGTTGCCTGAGCACGCGCTACGCGCAGACGCGCAGCGCTCTCGAAAGGCGCAGCCCGTCATATCGCCCAATAGAGAGGGCACGACCCCAGGGATGGTGCCGAGTTTACCTCCAGGTATCGTGCGCCCAGGGATCGGGATGCAGCTAATCAACCCACGGGTATACGGGTGTTGGGGTGCCGAAAAAATCTCAGCGGCCGAACCTTGTTCGACGATTTGACCCGCATACATGACGGCCACGCGGTCTGCAATACGCGCAACGACCCCTAGGTCGTGCGTGATCAAGACCATTGCGATGCCGAGCTCTTTTTGTAAGTCGGCAAGCAAACGCAAAATTTGTGCCTGAATGGTGACATCCAGAGCCGTACTGGGTTCGTCGGCAATCAAGAGTTCGGGATTGCACATCAACGACATGGCGATCATGACCCGTTGCCGTAAGCCACCTGATAACTGGTGAGGATATTGCCCCAGTCGCTGCGCGGCAGAGGCGATGCCGACTTTCTCAAGTAGATTTACTGCGCGCGCACGTGCGTCGGCTTCTGTGGCATTAAGATGATGGCGATAGTGCTCTGTGAGTTGCTCGCCAATCGTGTAGGCTGGGTTGAGCGCAGTCATCGGCTCTTGAAAAATCATCGCCATTTTATTGCCACGCAAATCATTGATTTGACCTTTGCTGGCTTGGCTGAGTTCTTCGCCTAAAAATTGAAAGCGCGAACTGCTGCGTTTGGCAGACTTTGGCAACAAACCCATAATTGCTAAAGAGGTCATGGATTTGCCACAACCCGACTCACCCACAATACACAAGGTTTCGCCGCGTTTGACGTGCAGCGACACATCACGCACAACATGCAAGGTGCCGCGCGGTGTGGCGATGTCAACGGTCAGGCCGGTGATCTCAAGAACGTTCTCGGGTACAGTCGTCGGCTCGTCTGAGCGCTTGGCTAAAGTAGGCGGTTGAGACACTCGTGTTTCAGTAAGGTGTTGACTTGTCATTGGCTAGCCCCGCTCTTGTGGAGTCAACCACTGATGCAAGCCATCACCAGCCAGATTAATCGCAAAGATCAACACGGCAAGCGCAGTACCCGGGATGGCGATCAGCCAAAACGAAAAGAACATATAGGACTTGGCTTCAGAGATCATTAAGCCCCACGACGGCAAGGGGGGTTGCACACCTAAGCCTAAAAAGGATAAAGCGGCTTCGAGCAAGATGGCACTCGCTGCCTCAAGGGTTGCGATCACGATCAGGTGAGGTAATACGTTAGGCAACACTTCAGTTAACAAAATACGCAGTGTTGAAGCCCCAGCCGATTGCGCTGCCGAAACGTATTCCATGGCGCGCACTTGTTGCGTGGCGCTGCGCATGACGACTGCAAAGCGATCCCACTTCAGCAAGCCAAGCACCATGATCACCACAAACAGCGAGCTACCCACTAAGGCCACGGTGGCGAGCGCAACTAAGATAACCGGCATTGATAGCCGTGTGGTCACAAAAAACGAGACGATCATGTCGATGCGACCACCAAAATAACCTGCCAGCATCCCCATGGTGCAGCCAATCAAACCCGAGATGACTGCGACGCTTGCTCCAATCAGTAATGAAATTCGCGCGCCATAAAACAAGCGCGATAAGTAATCCCGACCAAGTTGATCGGTGCCAAGCGGGTGCAGCCACGTGCCTTGCTCGTACCAAATTGGTGGCACCGTGCGGTAAGTCAGATCCTGAAAATATGGATCGTGTGGCGATAGCCACGGTGCGAATACCGCCATGCAAAAAATCATCAGTAGCAAGCCGCAGCCGACGTAAAGTGCTTTATTGTTTTTCACGCCAGGCCGCCCAACACGAGGTGCTGCGTCAGATGCTTGCTTTGAAAGCGCTTAAGACTCTGTTGCATATCAGGCTACCCGAATACGCGGATCGAGCCATGCATTGGCGACATCAGAGGCCAAGGTCAGCAAGATATAAATCACAGACAGCAACAGCACAATAATTTGCGTCACAGGATAGTCTTTAAACGTAATGCTTTGATAGGCTAAATAACCTAGGCCATCAAGTGCAAAAATTGTTTCGATTACGATAGATCCGCCAAGCAAAAAACCGAGTTGCACAGCGGCTAACGCCACCACCGGCACGATCGCGTTACGTAACGCATGCTTAAAGATCACCGTTCGGGTCGGCAGCCCCTTGGCGCGTGCCGTGCGAATGTAATCAGCGCTAAGTACTTCGATCATGCCTGCACGAATCAAACGCATAAACGCGGGGGCCGCGTAATAGCCCAAGGTAATCGCTGGCATGACAAAATGTTGCCAGGTGCCGCTGCCCGAAACCGGTAACAGGCGCCACGAAATCGAAAACAGCATTATCAGTATCAGTGCGAAGAAAAAATTAGGCATAGACTGACCCACCACTGCGACGGCTAGGCAGAGGCGATCGATCCAGCTATTTTTGTATATCGCCGCTAACACGCCCAGCGGAACTGAAATGGCTAAGGCAACGGTTAGAGCATACACGGCCAATAAAAGCGTGGTCGAGAGTTTGCTAAAAATCAAGGGCGCAACGTCTGTTTTAAAGTACATCGAGACGCCTAGGTCGCCTTTGAGCAGTTTGAGCAACCAGTCGCCATACTGCACAATCAAAGGCTGATCAAATCCGTAGGTTTTGCGGATGAGATCAATATCAGCCTGACTCGCACCTTCGCCCGCGATAGCAAGCGCCGGGTCGCCCGAGAGATACAGCAGCAGGTAGGCGATGACGGATACGGTGAGAGCCACCAGCACCGCCAGGCCAAGACGCTTGACAAGATAAGCCAACATTATTTCTGAACCCGATTACTTAAAGAGAGAAACAAATACTTTTATTTCAACTGAGTGAGGATTGTTGGCGTTTGTCTACTTCCAGCTCATTTCCCAAAAGCGCACGAGTTCGTCGTGATACGGCTTGAAATTCAAATCTTTGTTTGCCACGTAATACACCGGCAAAGACCACAAAGGCAGTGCGTAGGCTTTTTCAGAGATCAGCACTAACGCTTTGTTATACGTCTTTTTTCGTTCTTCAGGGTCAACGGTGCTGTCGCCTTTATTTAGTAGAGCGATCACCTCGGGATCACGACTCACGTCATCGCCACCTCCACCAAAATAGTGTGGTGTCGAGGCTGACAAATCATTGACAAGATTTGAGCCCCAGGTTTGGTGCGTTATAGCGGTTTTGTTTGCTCGCGCCAGGTCACGCATGGCCGCATATTGCATGAAACTGAGTTTGGTCTTGATGCCAACCGCTTGCAGATAGTTAATCATGGCCTCGGTCTGTTGACGCTCACGGTACGCCATCAAATCCAAAGTTAGTCCATTCGCAAAGCCAGCTTCAGCCAACAGTTTTTTCGATAAAGCGGGGTCATACTTGTAAACGGTTGCACCATCGCTGCTGCAGCCAACTTGCGAAGGTGTGCAGATGGTGTTGATCAACTCACCACCACCCACAATATTTTTCAAGATGGCTTCGCGGTCGATAGCGTGGGCAATCGCTTTACGTACGCGAATATCTTTTAATTCGGGTGCCGGCGCGCCATCGCGGCTGTTCATTTGCAAAAACACGATGCGCATGGTGTTGCCACTGAGTACCTGCAGGTGCGGTAGGCTTTTGAGCTTTTCGGCCTGATCTTTGGGCACATGCATGATCAGATCCTCGCCGCCCGACATCACCTCGGCCATTTGCGTTTGACGATCTGGGATGAAGCGAATTTTGACTTTGCCGATTTTGCCTGCCGATTTAGGCGAGTCTTTAAAGTAGTTAGCGTTACGCTCGAGCGTGACTGATTTGCCAGGTACGTATTCAATAATTTTGTAAGGACCTGAGCCAACCGGTTTGGCATTCATACCCGTTGGGCCTACCTCTTTGTAATATTTAGCTGGGTGGATCGCTAACGTGGTGGCTAAATAATCGATTGCTGCCGGAAACGGCTCTTTGCTGATGATCCGAACTTTAAATTGATCAATTTTTTCAACCTTTTCGATCCAGCGCACATTGGCTTGCGTCGTAGCTTTGTTTGCAGGATCTGACACGTAGTTCAAGGTGAAGACAACTGAATCGGCATCAAAGGCTTCACCATTGTGAAATTTGATTCCTTCGCGTAAGTCGAATTCGAGCGTGCGCGGATCAATTTGCTTCCAGCTTTTGGCGAGTTGGCCTTTGTACTCATTGGTGACCGGATCGCGATAGACCAAGGTATCCCAGACATTGGCGGCAATGATCACGCCAATCCTGACATTATTAAAGTAAGGGTCAATACTTTCGGGCGCTTGGTCGTAAGCCATCCCTAAGGTGTCGTTGGCCTTGTTGGCAAAGCTCGGGTTGCTCAGAGATAAAAAAGCACTTAGCGCACAGGCTGCCCAGGTGAGTGGGCCTAACCGACGGCGCGAAGTGACGCGTTGGAGGGACAAGTCGCAGAATTGGGCTGAAGCTGTCATTTTTTTCCTTTGGGTGCTCGTCATACTTTGAAGTGATCGTCAGTATTCAAAGAACATGTGAAAAGACGAAGTTTGTTATAACACTAGCTGGCATCGCGGCGCACACGAATGTACTTGGTGCGAACCCCTACTCAGCTGACTTTTTACCTCATCAAAGGTGCGTTTATGCAGAACCCGACACTAGACCAGGCGATCCAGTTTGCCATTGAACACGAAAGCCCCTGGAGTCGCGACTGCACCTCGCCCAACTGGGGGGTGCATCACCCTGATCCGGTTCCCTACAACCGCTTACGAGGCCCCGTGCACGATCGCGGCCCTGAGTCTGGCACGATCTTGCTTAAAGGTAAAACCTTGGCCTCTTGGGGCGAGCCTAAGCGTGCTGATCTGACGTTTAGCGTCGCCAAAACCTATTTGGCCTTATTGGCGGGTGTGGCATTTGATCGTGGCCTTATAAAAGACGTCAACGCCCCTGTTGGCAATACCTTGAAGGGTATCGGCTTTGACTCAGGTAACAACGCCTTGATCACTTGGGAGCACATGTTGCAACAAACCGGTGAATGGGAGGGCACGCTCTTTGGTCTGCCTGATCAGGTCGATCGTTATCGCGCCGTGACCTTTGCCGCAGCCCCTGATGGCAAAAAGGGTGACGCCCGCCCGTTACAGCCAGCCGGTACTTACTGGGAGTACAACGACGTCCGTATCAATCAATTGTCGTTGGCCTTATTACACTTATTTCAACGCCCACTGCCCGAAGTGTTTCGCGAAGCGATTATGCAGCCAGTAGGCGCTTCAGATACCTGGAACTGGGTTGGTTACGACGACGCCTGGGTTGAAATCGCTGGCAAGCGCGTTCAATCGGTGCCGGGCGGTACCCATTGGGGTGGCGGGATGTCGATTAGCAGCGAAGACCAGGCCTTAGTGGGCCAGCTGTTGCTGGATAACGGTATGGCGCAAGGCAAGCGTGTCTTGTCAGCCGAGTGGATCAAGCGAATGCGCACGCCCTGCACGATTGCACCGTTTTATGGCTACTTAGTTTGGCTGAATGATCAGAGCAAAGTGTTTCCAAGTTTGCCTGAGTCAAGCTATTTTGCAGTTGGAGCCGGCAGTTCATTTACTTGGATTGAGCCTGAATTAAATATGGTTGTCATCATTCGTTGGTTGAATTCAGCGAATGCCGATGCAGTATTTGGAAAGATTTACGAAGCTGTGAAAGGGTTGTAACACTGTGATTTTGAAGCAGTGCAGTACAAAAAAAACTTAAGAACTGCAGCAGTCACTAGAGCCCCAACATATTTCGGTATGGGGGTGCTGCGTGGGCAGACTTTATGACGACTCTTGCCTTTATACTCAAGCGTGTTCGGTAAAAAAAATCAGTTTTCAACTAGGAATCAACATGCGTACCTTCACTTTTTCGGCTGCCGCAGCAGCGCTTGCGCTGACCTTGGCCACGGGTGGCCAAATTGTAGGGGTTGCGTTTACGGCACCTGCCTATGCCCAAACAACTCAGCAATCTAGCAATATCTCGATGCCCGAGTTGCAGTCCTTGGTGTCACCGATTGCGCTTTACCCTGATGCGCTGTTGTCGCAAATGTTAATTGCTGCAACCTATCCTCTTGAAGTGGCCGAGGCCGCCAACTGGCTGCGCAGCAATAATCATTTGTCGAGCACCGCGTTACAAGACGCGTTAAAGCCACAAACGTGGGATAACAGCGTGAAGTCGCTTGTGACGTTTCCTGATGCGTTGAACATGTTGGGCAACAAATTAGACTGGACGCAAAAGTTAGGCGATGCGTACTTGGCGCAGCCTAAAGATTTGATGCAAGCGGTTCAGGCGTTGCGCTTGAAGGCCAAGCAGGCCGGCAATTTAAAAACGACGCAGCAATTGATGGTGTCAACCGACGCTGAAACTAACATTATTATTGTTCCGTCTAACCCGCAGGTGATTTACGTACCTACCTACAACCCAATGATGGTGTATGGCGCGTGGGGCTACCCTGCATACCCACCGTATCCTGTCTACAACCCAGCCTGGGGCTTCATGGCCTTTGGTGTGGGCATGGCGGTCGGTGCATCGCTGTGGGCGCAACCGCACTGGGGTAGCGGTTCGATCACGATTAATAACGCCAACTTTAACAACTTTAACGGTCGCTATAACTCGGTGGCAAACCAGGCGGCACTTCATGCCGGTGCTGATAGTACCTGGGCGCATGACGTGGCGCATCGTGATGGCGTTCCTTACGGTAGCTCAGCGTTAAATAACCGATACGGCACCGGTAATCGCAGCGACATCGATCGGCAAAGCATCGCGCGTCAGCAAAACGCTGCAAACGACTGGAAGAACAACGCTAGCCCTGCAGATAAACAGCGCGCTGATCAGGCGCGTCAAAACGCAAACAGTGATTTTCAGCGCAATGCAACCTCTCAGGAAAAACAGCAAGCCAGTTCTTTGAATTCGCAGGCTCGCAGCGATGCGTCGCAAGATCGCGCGAGCCCCAGCTACTCGCGTGAAGCCTCGCAAGAAAGACAGTTAGGCAGTCAGGGGCGCAGCGATTTTAATCAAGATCGCTCGGGTGGTGGCGGTGGCCGTAGCTTTGGCGGCGGACATATGGGCGGGTTTAGACGCTAAGAGGGGTGGGTGCGCCTCCTTGCATTCCAAGGGCGGCTTCATCCATTCGTCAACTGGCGTCACCTCGACCAGCACTACTTTGAATAGCCAGCTTTTTCTAGACCTAAACACTCAGTCATCGAGAACGAACATGATCCAAAAAATATTAGTCACCGCCGCACTTAGCTTATTACCGTTGTCAGTGACGTTGGCGCAAAGCACCACAGCGCAAAATCTGCCACGCGCTGACGTCTCAACCGAGGCGATGGTGGCGCTGTGTCAAAGTCGCACTGACCTTGAGGCTCAAACCTTTTGCTATGGTTTTGGTGAGGGCGTTTACCAAACCTATGAACTGAATCTTGACCCTAAAGCGCCTAAAACCGTGTGCTTGCCCGCGGTTGGGGTGACGCGTGACGTGGTCTTAGCCGAGTTCGTTCAATGGGCACTAGCCAACCCTCAATACAACAAAGACAAGGCGGCTGCAACCGTGATTCGCTACCTGCCGATCAGGTTTCCTTGCAAGGGTTAAGCCTGCTTAAACAAGATTTGACGCTTTCGTTACAATAGCGCCTGTCTAATTGCCCCGATGATGAAATCGGTAGACATATGAGACTTAAAATCTCAGGCCGCAGGGCGTGCCGGTTCGATTCCGGCTCGGGGCACCAGAGTACTCTCGAATACTTGTTGTTAATTGCTCAGTCGAGCCTAACGTGCTGGGTGAATAAAAAGAACGGGAGCTTCTCCAGCTCACCGTCGAAACTAAGGGCTCTACCCCATTAACGGGGGATGAGCAGTATTCATCGAAATAGCAGTATCCATCAACACGGTCTTTTTTCGCCATTTTTTCAGCTCAAAATAGCTGATTAGCCAAAGTAAAGAGCACTTCAATTTTTTATTTCTGAGTTACGGCTTTGTTATTTAGTTTCGTGGTTGGCCCCAGAGAATTAAATAGACCTGCGGGGTGCAGTGTTCAACTTTTTAGGATCATGAATAAAATTTATGCCACGCCCGTAAATAAACCAACGCTTTATTTCTTCAAATAAATAATCGGCATCCGCATAAGATAATTTCTGCATATCCAACAAGCTGATATGACCACTATCTTGAAGCTGTTTAATTGCATCCGCATACGAATACTGCACAGTCGTGTCACTTGAAATCTGAGCCACAGAACTTTGTTTGAGCTTCATAAAGTTTGCTTGCGAAATACATCAATTTATTAACGAAAAAGTGTCGTGACGATCTAGATATTGATAAATCTCAGCCGTTCAGTGAATACGTCATTAAGAATGCGTATTTCAATGCGAAGTGGATCGGTAAGAGGTACTTTTCAGTAAGGTACGTTAAATAACAGTGACATATGCCACGCCCAAGTTGGCAAATGATCCCCAAGTAGCCACTAAACTAGGGTTATCGTCGAATTTTGACATGTTGTTGTAAAACTGAGATCGGACACTTGCCGCTATGAAGGATGGTAACGACAGCGTGATCGATAGAGTTGCGTTGGTAGTAATTGCTTGGGAGCGATTATGAGTCAATATCTTGTCGATCGTTTTAATATTGCCTTTAAAGCAGGCTTGATAAATCGGTTTGGGCGTCTCCCTTCGGCAGAGAAGTTTACGATTGAATTTAATTTTCGTAATAAGCCACTCAATCCCATCAGCCGTGAGACTGCTAGACAGTGGATTGTTGGGCGGTCGTTACCCAACCCAGTGCGCTTGAGATTGTTAATTAATTGGCTTGAACTAGATGCCAGTTTTATTTTTGCAACGCGTACACGTGATGACTCATCACCCATCGTTGACAATAAAACCGCTGAAGACATACGTCATCTCGAGTCCTATCTGCTTCAAAAACAAGAAAGGTTAGGGCAAGCCGCCATAAATTTCGTGTCGCCCCTGACTTGTATTCTCAATAAAGAGGGCGTTATTATTTTGGTCAACCCCGCGTGGCGAGCCGCTGCGCAAAGCTACCCAAAACTGAAGCATGGTGAATTAGCTTGCGAGGGGATCAGTTATCTTGCAGTGTGTGAAAACTCTAAACTGTCTGAGTCTGCAACCAAGATCGCACAATGTATCCGTGATGTCGTGCAAGATAATACGAAAAGCTTTGGCGCTAAATACCCTTGTCATAGCGAAAAAGAAAAAAGATGGTTTGAGGTCAAGATATCAGCCTATGAATTTCGCGGTGAGGTTTGCTATGTCGTGAGTCATATGCGAATCACTGAGGCGCTTTTTGACTTCGATACTCAGAGCGTCAGATTGAATAGCTAAGGTGCAGGTGCCAGCTTGGAAGAGACCGTGAGGTGCCGGATGAATAAATACAACGGATGGAATTGCAGAGGATTAGCGATTAGTAATCGCCGATAAACGGGCTTTTGGTTTGCCCTATTTTTCAACCAATCTTTGAAAATATGTTTTCGTGAAATCTAGCGCTGCAGGCGTGCAGGTCTTCGACCTTGTTGGCGCCCAAGTGACCGCCGGCATGACTTGGGTGCTCGATCACAATGGCATCTGGGCAACGGCCTTTTTTAAGCCATTTTTTCATCACAATCGCTACACCACGGTTCTCAGACAAGATGGGTACCAGACCCATCTTCAGAAAATCAGCTACCCTCTCAGGCAGATCAAGCGGCAGGCCTGCACCCATCACTAAAACATCGGCCCCGCTTTCGCAAGCCTGTTGCACCAGAGCGGGGTGTTATCGCACCGCCTTCATAACATTGACAGCGATGGCACCGTGGCCTTGTGCGTGCTGCTTGGCCGCCCTGCAGGATCGGTATGAGTTTTTTACCAAGAATATCCAACGTCTTAAACCACATGAGCCCGTTCCTAAGTCGATATGACCTAACTTAGTCGGGAAGAGGGCGTGGTAACTAGAACCAAATGGGGAGGAGTTGATTTAAAGCAAAGGAGGGCGAAGTTTCTAGGTAAATCGGCGTTCCAAAAAAATGAAGGCTCTCGTAAGAGAGCCTTCATTGACGCCGGCTAAACCGACTGGATGACCGCTGATTTGCCCGTCGACGCATCAGGCTTTGGCCGGATAAAACCGGGAGACCGGGTTAGTGTACTAAATTAGGATCAAGGTAATCGAACTGGGGATGGACAATTTTGTCGCTATGAATGTTGAGCACACTCACCCCACCCAGCTCCCCGACTTGCCCCCATGCTTTTCAAGCAACTTAACGGCATCAATCACCATGCCACGATCGACGGCTTTCAACATATCGTAGATGGTGAGTAGGCTGATAGTGGCTGCGGTGAGGGCTTCCATTTCGACGCCAGTGCGGCCGACGGTTTCAGCGGTGGTGGTGCAGGTGACAGAGGAGGTCGCTGCATCGCTGACAAACTCGACAGTGACGCGCGTTAACGGGATCGGATGGCATAGCGGGATGAGAGAGCCGGTTTGCTTGGCTCCCATGATGCCTGCTAAGCGAGCGATGCCGAGAACGTCGCCCTTGGCTGCGCTACCTGCAGCGAGCTTCGCAAACGTGGCTGGCAGCATGGTGATACGGCCTTGCGCTACGGCACGACGGTGTGTTTCAGCTTTGGCTGAGACATCAACCATGTGCGCTTGCCCTGCGGCATCAAAGTGAGTGAGGTCTGCTGTCATGCTAGCCCTACCGCGTAAAAATGTGTGAGGTCTGCTGTCATGCTTGGCCTGTCGCGTCAAAATGAGAGTGGTTTGCTGTCATACCTGGCCTTTCGGTTTTAGAGATTGAAACATCTCCATCGTATTGAAATTACTGAAGGCAGTTGCGTCTTCAAAGTACACTGCGCACGCGCCTAGTTGATCAAGCCATTTGATTGCAGAGGCTTTTTGTTCGTCTAAATATTTTGCTAGCCAACCTGCGGCGGAAGGCCGTAACAGGCAACACAACGGCTGGGGGCCATCCTGGGTGACTGCGTAGGCTGCAAGCGTTGAGGGGTATTCTGCCAAGGCTGCGTCAAGGCGTTCAAATAAATCAGACGGCAATAAAGGCGTGTCGCAGGGTATGACCAACAAGTTATTTTTTTTGCAGCGTATGAGCCCCGCTTCAATGCCTGCAAGCGGGCCGGTAAAATTTTCACGCTCGTCAGTCACGACGGTACGCCCCGTTTGCTTGTAAGCATCGATGTTGCGATTAGCACTAATCAATACGCGCGTAGGGTCAGTTGTTTGAGCAGCAAGGCAAGCTAAGGCATGCTCGATCAAAGGCAGACCCTGGTGCATGACCCAACCTTTGTCACGCCCCTCAAGGCGGCTACCTTTGCCACCAGCAAGAATGAGTGCGTCGTACGGTGCGCCGACAGTTTTATTTTCAGTGTGACTAGGTTCGCTCATCGTGCTTCACTTAGATCTCAGTTGGGTTATTGGCGGATCTTGCAGTTTGAAGGTTGTTGGTGGATCTTTCTGTTTGAGGATGAAGGGTTGTGAGCTGACTCCGCCACTTAAGCCAGTGCTGAGCCGATGTCGCTGTTTAAGGGTTGGGTGTGGGATGTTGCGCGGCCCAACGCGCGGCAGCATGGTCATCACTGTCGCGCGCTTCAACCCAGCGTGGGCCTTCGGGCGTCCATTCTTTTTTCCAGAAAGGGGCCTCAGTTTTTAAATAGTCCATGATGAACGTATTGGCCTCGTAGGCATCGCCGCGGTGCGCACTGGCGGTAAGCACCAGCACAATTTGATCGCCTGGATACATCTTGCCGACACGATGCACCACGCGCGCGGCTTGCAACGACCAGCGGCTTTCGGCTTGTTGTACGATATTCATGAGCGATTTTTCGGTCATGCTGGGGTAGTGCTCAAGCTCAAGCGCCACCACATCGTCGGCCAGATTCAGATCGCGCACCATACCAATAAAGGCGACTACTGCACCAACGCCATGATCGTTTTGAACGAGTTGCTGATGTTCGTGACGAAGATCAAAGTCTTCGCTTTGCACGGCGATAGACAAACGTGCGCTCATTTGGTTCCTTCCTTCACGATATTGTTCTTGATTGTAGTCAAGGCTTCACCGCTTAAGGCAAACGAGGACACGATTTGTTCGAGTTGCGACATCGTCGCTCTTCGTGCTTAACACTAAACAGCCGCGCATTTTTTAGCCTCCGGTCACGGGCCTGAAAATTGCGACTTCAGCACCCTCAATGAGAGCAGTCTGTTGCGACACCATCTCTTGGTTCATTGCCACTCTAAACGCATATTGCCCACCTAGCGTCTCTTGCCAGACGCCACCGCGCTTGGCAAGGTGCTGCATCAGATCGGCAATTGTTCGCACGCCCTCAGGCGCTTGCACGGCTTCTTCAGCGAGGCCGAATTTTTCGCGCAGTTGGGCAAAGTACAAAACCTTGAGGTGCATGGCGGTTGATTAATTTAAAAGTTC
>CANKOW010000066.1 GCA_947484295.1 Alcaligenaceae bacterium
CAATCGTGTATCAATGCCCGAGAGTTCTTTCGGATAGGTATCGCTTGTAATAATGATTTGCTTGCGCTGCGCCACCATCGCTTCAAACGCGTAGAAGAACTCTTCTTGCGTTCGGTTCTTGCCAGAGAAAAACTGGATATCATCGATCAGCAATAGATCAAGCGAGTGGTAGTACCGCTTAAAGTCATCGAACGCTTTACGTTGATAAGCCTTCACCACGTCAGACACATATTGATCTGCATGAACATACCTGACTCGGGCACCCTTGCCCAAACCTAACAGCGCATTGCCAATGGCGTGGATCAAATGTGTTTTACCAAGACCCACGCCACCGTACAAAAACAACGGGTTGTAAGAGGTGCCTGGATTTTCAGCGACTTGCAATGCGGCCGCTCTTGCGAGCTGGTTTGCTTTACCTGTGACAAAGTTGTCAAAGGTGAGTTCGACATTGAGGCGCGAACGCTCATCTGCCGGTACTGTTGCTGAGTTCGCCGCCGGTACGCCTCTTAACGGACTCGTATTTGCTGTTGTTTGGCCTGAAGCAGAGTAGGGCGTATTGTGCGAGTGGTCACTGTACTCAACTTGCGGAGCGGTTGCTGCGGCGTCATTTGATCCTGCTGTCCCGTCACTGTGATGACGTCCGTTTGCGCTTTGCACTCGGTTGTCTGGCTCTTGGGTTGATAGCTCAAACAAAACATGCACGGGTCTTTTGTACCAAGTTGAAGCAAAGGCTTCGATTTGATGCGCAAAGTTTTTACGCACCCAGTCAAGCGTGAATCGATTTGGTGCAGACAGCCGCAAGCACGCCTGCGCTTCATCGAAGGCGAGCGGAATCAGTGGGCGTATCCACGCACTGATTTGCTGGGGAGGAAACTCCTGCTCTAGGTGCAAGACGCAGGACTGCCAAAACTGGTTCATGTGACTCGCTAAGTAAACCCCGATTCTACCCTGTCAGGGCCAAGGTTATCCACAGGCGCGGCGGCAATTTACCCTTAGGTTTCCCCTAACCATTTGACTAAATTCGGTTTTTTTGATGAAATGGAGAGCTTTTCAGAATTATCCTAAACCTTTTTCGCTCTTTGTTGGGCCATTCATCATGAAACGTACCTACCAGCCTTCCGTTACCCGTCGCAAACGCACTCACGGCTTTCGCGTGCGTATGAAAACACGCGGTGGACGCGCCGTCATCAATGCCCGTCGTGCCAAAGGCCGTAAGCGTCTGGCTGTTTAATTAGCCAACTCAACTTATCAGCCAACTTGACTGGCGTGGGTAACTCGCCCACTTACGACAACACTGTTCTGATGACTAGCGCCAGGTTTCCAACGGCGGCGCGCCTGCACCGCCCCACTGAGTTCTCTGCCGCCCTTTCCGGTCGTAGAGTAGCGCGTGGGGTTTATTTTGTGCTCACTGCTAAAGTCGTTATTTTGTCTGAGCCAGCGGTCACTTCGCCACCCATTGCCCGTTTAGGGTTGATTATGGCAAAGCGCTTTGCTCACCACGCTGCAACGCGCAATGCGCTCAAACGGGTGGTTCGCGAAGCTTTTCGCTCCTGTCGTCTGTCGTTGCCGGCAGCAGATTATGTGGTGCGGTTAAACAAGCGCATTGAGTCCGTAAGCTTAAGTGCGTTGAAACGCGCCGCTCGCCAAGAGGCAGATGCGCATTTTGTGAAGGCCTGCCAATGCTAAAGGCTCTGTTAATTCTCCCAATTCGAGTTTATAAGTATTTCTTAAGCCCTTGGCTTGGCAATAGCTGTCGGTTTACGCCAACCTGCTCTAGCTACGCAATCGAAGCCATTCAAATCTGGGGGGCCTTAAAGGGCTCCAGCTTAACTTTGCGTCGTTTGGGGCGATGCCATCCTTGGTGCACCGGAGGATTTGACCCAGTGCCCACCCATCCAACAAAAATAGTTTCTAAAAACACTGACTGCGGTGCACCTTCACACCGCTGTCATCTAGATTAACGCTAAACTGCGAGCCTTCTCTGGTTCGCTTTTTTATACACTTAGGCACGCATGGACATCCGTCGCACCATTCTGTTGATGATTTTCTCGTTTTCTCTGCTCATGCTGTGGAACAACTGGCAAGTTCATCAAGGAAACCCTCCTGTTTTTGGCGCGCCGACTCCGACCGCCAAACCCAAGACCGAGGCGTCTGATGCAGCAGCACCGGCAAGCAGTGCCGGCGTGCCCGTGGCGCCGTCTGTAACCACAGCGACCACAGGCAGCGCTGTTGCCACCGTGCCTGGCCTAAGCCCTGCAGCAAGTGCCGCGCCGCAAACCGTTTTATTTAAAACCGATGTGCTGGCACTAACCTTTGATCTACTAGGCGCACAGCTGATTCGTACAGATCTTTTAGCGTTTCCGTCCGTTGACGACCCGTTAAAGCCGTTTACCTTGCTTGAGCGCGCGCCTGGACACACCTACGTCGTTCAGAGCGGATTAACGGGTGCACCTGCTGGCGTTGCTTTTCCGAATCATCTCGCCCCGTTTGTCTTAGAGACTGATGCACGCGATCTAACGGGCGAAATCTTGGTAATTAAGTTCGCTTCTACCTCTGGCGATGTGAAGCTCACAAAAACCTTCACACTCAAACGTGGTGTCTATGCCGTTGACGTGGCCCACCATATTGAAAACTTATCTGCTCAACCGATTAGCCCATCGGTCTACCTGCAAATTACACGCGATGGCTCTGATCCTGCTGGCACTAGTAGCGCGCCTAGTTTCTTAAGTGGCCCAGCAAACTTCGTCGGCGCGGCAATCTATTCCGAGCAAGAGAAGTTTCAAAAAGTGACGTTAACCGAGGTTGAAAAACGTAAGGCAAGCTATGTCAAACAGGCTGACAACGGTTGGTTTGCATTTATTCAACATTACTTTGTCACAGCATGGGTGCCTGTACAAGGCAAGTCACGCACTTACGACATGACAGAGCTCGAAAAAAATCTATACGCAATACGAAGCATTGAACCCGCCGGTACCGTAGCACCAAACAGCAGTTTGACTATGACGTCCAAATTGTGGGTGGGTCCTCAAGATCAAACCGCCCTTGAGTCCTTGGCGCCTGGCCTAGAGCTTGTCGTTGATTACGGACTTCTCACCATTATTGCTAAGCCCGTATTTGTTTTAATGACTTGGATATTTTCGTTAATAGGCAACTGGGGCTGGACCATTGTTCTATTAACGGTGCTAATCAAGGCTGCGTTCTATCCACTGTCTGCGGCAAGTTACCGCTCCATGGCAAAAATGAAAATGGTTGCGCCACGATTGCAGGCATTGAAAGAAAAATTTGGTGATGATCGACAAAAGCTCAACACCGCGATGATGGAAATGTATCGCACTGAAAAAATTAATCCTCTTGGTGGTTGTTTGCCAATTGTGATTCAAATCCCTGTCTTCATTTCACTTTATTATGTTTTAGGCTCAAGCGTTGAACTACGCGGCGCTCCTTGGGTGTTGTGGGTCCATGATCTAGCGGTACGTGACCCCTATTTTATTTTGCCCGCTATCATGATGGTGACCATGTTTATACAAATGCGTTTAAATCCAACGCCACCCGATCCAGTGCAAGCAAAAGTGATGATGTTTATGCCTCTTGTATTTGGCGGCATGATGTTCTTTTTCCCTTCGGGCCTCGTCCTGTATTGGTGCGTCAACAATATCTTATCGATTGCGCAACAGTGGTACATCACAAATAAGATGGCTACGCTCGCTACGGCGGCGCATCGCTAAGCGCGTGGCAAAATGAGCCCCACGCATCGGCGCCCTATTGTCGCAATTGCCACCGCCCCTGGTAGGGGTGGCATCGGTGTAGTGCGCGTCTCTGGGCCTCATTTGGGGCCCTTTATTTATGCGTTGCTAGGTCGAGTGCTCGAACCCCGTCAAGCAACCTATTGCCGTTTTCCAGATGCTGTCGGCGAGGCTATTGATCAAGGTATTGCGCTATATTTTGTCGCACCGGCGTCTTACACAGGCGAGGATGTCCTTGAGTTTCAAGGCCACGGCGGGCCCGCAGTTTTGCAACAACTATTAAACCGCTGTTTAGCTGTCGGTGCGGCCTTCAATATCAGTATTGCTTCACCCGGCGAATTTACGTTACGGGCTTTTTTAAACGACAAGATTGATCTCGCTCAAGCAGAAGCGATTGCCGATTTAATCGATGCGTCTTCAGAGGCGGCCGCGCGTGCCGCTGCGGTGTCAATGACCGGTTTATTTTCGCGGCGTATTAATACACTTTCTGCTGCGATCGTACAGCTTCGCATGCTGGTTGAAGCTACGCTCGATTTTCCTGAAGAAGAAATTGAGTTTCTTGAAAAGTACCAAGCACACACAAGGCTTGCAGCCTTACAAAATGTCTTGACTGATATTTTATTGGCTACGCGCCAAGGGGTGGTGTTACGCGAAGGATTACATGTCGTTTTAGCTGGCGAACCGAATGTCGGCAAATCAAGTCTGCTAAACGCATTGTCGGGCCAAGAGCTTGCCATCGTGACCGACATTGCTGGTACGACGAGAGATAAGGTCAGCCAGGTGATCTCTCTTGAGGGGGTGCCGATCACGATTACCGATACGGCTGGCTTGCGCGATACCCACGACACGATCGAAGCACTCGGGATTGAACGGACTTGGGGAGCGATTGAACACGCTGACGTAATTTTGCATTTAAGCGCAACAGATACAAACCATTCGACGCTTGATTCACAGATTCAATTACATCGTTCAATAAAGTCGATTGTGCTTAGAGTTTGCAACAAAATTGATCTATCGACCGACTCAACGCTTGACGCCAGCGACACTTTATTTATTTCGGCAAAAACTGGACAAGGGCTTGATATTTTGCGCGCCAAGCTCCTTGAATTAGCGGGCTGGAACCCAGGGCAAGAATCGCCTTGGTTAGCCCGTCAACGCCACGTTGACGCTTTGCTTGCTGCACAAAGCCATCTTGCCCAAGCGAGTGCCTTTGCTTTACAAAAAGATCTTGTTTTAGACCTGTTTGCAGAAGAGCTTCGCTTGGCACATAACCAGCTTGGGTTAATTACAGGGCAGATGACACCCGATGATTTGCTTGGCGAAATCTTTTCGCGCTTTTGTATTGGCAAATAAACGTTCTGTTACTCGATCGTCCAACCACCATCAATTGGCAGGACAGCGCCTGTAATATCTTTACCAGCATCACTGCATAAGAAAACCGCAAAACTTGCTACCCCCGACATGGCAACAAAGCGGCCCGTCGGATGTCGGCTCGAAATGTAATCATGTTCTGCCTGTTCAATTGTAATGCCCGCCCGTTCTGCATTGCCTGCAATGCGTTTTACGATTGGGGGTGTGGGAACAGTCCCTGGGCAGAGCGCATTGCAAGTGACCCCATCTGGTGCCACATCTATCGCTGTACTTTTAGTTAATCCAATCAGTGCCGTTTTAGTCGTAATGTACGCCACACGATTGGGCGTTGCCGTGGTGCCATAAACAGAGGAGATATTAATGATTCTGCCCCACTTCTTTTTTTTCATGTTGGGTATCGTCAGGCGTGACGTATGAAACGCCGCGGATAAATTAACCGCAATTGATTCATCCCAACTTGCTGTAGCAAGGGTATCAATGGCCGCTACGTGTCTGATGACAGCGTTGTTAACGAGTATATCGACACCACCAAATGTTTCGTGTGCCTGAGTGATGAGGTGCTCTATTTCAGATACTTTTGTTAAGTTTGCCTGGCTATGCATGACTGAGACACCGTAGGTTGTTTGCAGTCGTTCACTCGCTTTTTGTATCTGATCTAACGGTTCAAGCCCATGCAATATTATGTTGGCACTTTGTTGGGCAAACGCCTCTGCAATGGCGTAACCTAACCCAGCAATTGAACCTGTAATAAGTGCTGTTTTACCGCGCAACATAACAATCCTTTATAACGAGAATCCAACACTGCAGCTGTCATGTTGTTTCTACACGTCAAATGTAAATTAGTTACAAAAAAATTAGCTGTGGATAACAAGGGTGAGTCACTTGTGAACAACCTGTGCATGAATTACGAGCAACTCATCTAGCCTGTATCCGTCAAAAACTTATCCAACTTAGTCCACAAAACAAAACAGAGGTTATTCACCGGACAATAATCGTGTAAGTATATGAAAGTTAAAGAGTTTGGATAGTTATACTACTTATGCACAGGGCTTATTATCCATTAGTTTTTATATATAAAAACAAAGAAAGAAAAGACACAATACAACACCGTAGCGACCTAAAACCAATTTTTTATAAATTCAAATTTGATTGTTTTCTCGTGGTTAAATCAAACCTTCGTTAAACGTTCAATTGCTAAATCAAGGGTCGCCACCTGTTTGGCAAAACAAAAACGAACGAGTTTGTGATTTGATGCGGGGGCATCGGGTGACCGATAAAAAGCAGAAACAGGGATGGCTGTGACACCATGGGTTTGTGTCAACCAGATTGCAAAATCAGCTTCTGATTGATCTGAAATGTCACTGTAGTCGGCGAGTAGAAAAAAAGTGCCCGGGCTGGGCAGCACAGTAAATCGGGTCGTGTATAGCCCGTTTGTCAGGTAATCGCGCTTAGCTTGATAAAAGTCTGGCAAGGTTAGGTAAGTGCTAGGATCAGCGGTGTAGGTCGCCAAGGCGTGTTGAAAAGGTGACGGAACCGTAAAAACCATAAATTGATGGATTTTTCTAAGTTCAGCGGTCATAAGCATCGGAGCACAACAGTAACCAATCTTCCAACCCGTTGTATGTGTCGTTTTGCCAAATGATGAAATAACGAAACTTCTTGCAGCTAGAGCTGGTCGGGTAGAAAGACTGACGTGTTCGACACCATCAAAAATAATGTGCTCGTACACTTCATCAGACAGTAAAAAGATACCGTGTTTCTCTACTATTTTCTCTAGTTCGTCAAGGTCAGCTACGGTGATTACTGCGCCGGTTGGATTATGTGGGAAATTGACGATGAGCAGCTTGGTGTTTTTAGTGATGGCGGCATTGACTAGGGCCCAATCGACGCTGTAAACAAGGTCCGGCCCGCTTGGGGCTCGCATTGCGATACTAATTGGGGTGGCACCAGCGAGCTTGATTGCGGGTATGTAGCAGTCGTAGCATGGCTCTAGAACGATTACTTCGTCACCGGCGCCTACGCAAGCCAAGACGCTAGCCATAATGGATTGTGTTGCGCCACTAGTAATCGTGATCTCTGTATCAGGATCGTATCTATGTTTGTAGAGACGGGCTATTTTTTGACTGATAACCTCCCGTAGCTGTGGGACTCCAGCCATTGCGGGGTATTGATTAAAGCCTCGTTCCATTGCCTCAGAGACTAAGCCCAATAGTGTCGGATCTGGGTTGAAATCAGGGAACCCTTGTCCCAAGTTGATAGAGTGGTACTCGAGTGCCATCTTGCTCATGGTGGTAAAGATGGTGGCGCCAACCTCTGGTAGTTTTGAATTTATCTGCATGGTTGTTGGTTTGATGTGGGTTAGGCGTAGATAAAACAAGTATTTGAAACCGAAGTTTGGGTAAAACTGGTCAGGTTGTTGTAACCCGACAGTTCACCATATATATAAGCTATCAACTGGAAATCCACTAGTTGTACACACAATATTAACAAGTTATACACTGAGTTATTAACAGCATGGCAGATTGAAAACGGTAAACCGGAGTATTTATCCCGCGTTATACAGAGATATTCAAAGTTTATACCGTAGTTATGCACAAAGTTATGAACCGCACTGTTCCACGTGAAACCATTGGCAGTGGTTGCATAGAGAAGCAGTGCGCGAGCACTCTCTTCTTTATGGAGCCATTCTTTTTCTAAAAGACAGTGATTTTCAACAAGCCACCAACTGCCATGATGTTTTTATTAGTGTTTCACGTGAAACAATGCATCAACTCAAAGCGACAAGTCTATAATCCTTCCCCCGAGCCTATTAAACCTACCAACAATGAATCACCCTACTGACTTTGATGTTCTCGTAGTTGGAGGCGGTCACGCTGGGACTGAGGCTGCACTTGCCTCGGCGAGAAGCGGTGCAAAGACTCTTTTGCTCACACATAATATTGAAACGCTTGGACAAATGTCGTGCAACCCCTCCATTGGCGGCATCGGCAAGGGTCATTTAGTTAAAGAAATTGATGCACTTGGTGGTGCAATGGCGATCGCTACGGACGAAGCCGGGATTCAGTTTCGAATATTAAATGCCTCAAAAGGGCCTGCCGTACGTGCCACTCGGGCCCAAGCTGACCGAGTGCTATACCGACAAGCCATTCGTACCCGCCTCGAAAATCAACCCAATCTGTGGTTATTTCAACAGTCGGTTGACGACCTGATCCTTGAAGGCGATCGTGTCGTGGCTGCGGTGACTCAATCCGGCATCACCTTTCAAACAAAGACCCTGGTACTAACCGTCGGGACTTTTCTAAATGGCTTGATTCATATTGGATTACAAAATTATTCTGCTGGCCGTGCGGGCGATCCATCGGCCTCTTCGCTAGGAGCTCGGTTGCAAGAGCTAAAACTGCCGCAAGGCCGTCTAAAGACAGGCACCCCTCCTCGCATTGATGGAAGAACAATTAATTACGCGTTAACCACAGAGCAACCAGGTGATGTCGATCCTGTGCCGGTATTTTCTTATTTGGGTAGTGAAGCACTTCATCCAAAACAAGTGCCTTGTTGGGTGACCCATACGAATGCACGCACTCACGACATTATCCGAGGTGGACTTGATCGCTCGCCAATGTATAGCGGCGTCATTGAAGGAATTGGTCCACGCTACTGCCCATCTATTGAAGATAAGGTTCATCGCTTTGCCGATAAAGACGCACATCAAATTTTTCTCGAGCCCGAGGGCTTAACAACGCACGAGATCTATCCAAACGGGGTATCAACCAGTCTGCCCTTTGATATTCAATTGGCGCTGATCCGCTCAATGAAAGGGTTAGAAAATGCCCATATTGTCCGTCCTGGCTATGCCATCGAATATGACTATTTTGACCCCAGAGAATTAAAAGCAACTCTTGAAACCAAGAGCATTCAAGGGTTGTTTTTTGCCGGACAAATCAACGGAACAACAGGCTATGAAGAAGCCGCGGCACAAGGGTTGATTGCTGGTATTAATGCGGCCCGCGCAGCCAAACACGAGGGCCCTTTTATTTTGCGACGCGATCAAGCCTACATGGGTGTTTTGATAGACGACCTAATTACTAAAGGTGTCACAGAGCCCTATCGCATGTTTACCTCACGAGCCGAATATCGCCTAAGCTTGCGCGAGGATAATGCGGATTGGCGCTTGACTGAGAAGGGTCGTGAGTTTGGGCTCGTTGATGATCACCGCTGGAAGGCCTTCACAAAGAAGAGAGACATCGTTGAAAAAGAGATTGCGCGCCTGCGCTCGACCTGGGTAAATCCGCGCATGTTAGACCCAATAATTGCCGCCGAAACGCTCGGAAAAGAAATAGAACGCGAGTACTTACTATCTGATTTGTTAAAGCGCCCTAACGTTTCTTATCAAAGTCTCATGAGTCTACCGTTGTTAAGTGGCTTCGCGTTGCCGAATGGTTTGTTACCTGGCGATGAGGCCGAGCAAGTACAAGTGCAGATCAAGTACGAGGGCTATATTGCGCGCCAGCAAGAAGAAGTCGACCGTCATCAGGCACAAGACACGCTTGAAATACCGCCCGAGCTTGACTTTGGTGTTGTTACAAGCCTGTCTATCGAGGTCCGCCAAAAGCTAAACCAGCATAGGCCAGAAACTGTTGGTCAAGCCTCAAGAATCTCTGGCATGACACCTGCCGCCATCTCTTTGCTCTTGATTCATCTAAAGCGCCATCAATATGGCAAAGCTGCATAACGTGACACACATAGCAACGGCAATGCCAACACCAGCTGCCGCCACCGCAAGGGCAAACGCCAAGACAAGCGCCCAAGAACGTCTCGCGCACGCGCTTGCTAAGCTGTGTCTGACTGCAACGCCACAACAACAAGCGGCTTTGCTACGCTACCTCTCAGAACTTTTGCGTTGGAATCAAACGTACAACTTGACGGCAATTAGAGATCCCGACCAAGCGCTTGCCCATCATATTTTTGATAGCCTCTCTCTCGTTGCCCCGATTAACCAATGGTTGCAGTCCTACCCAACCGAGCAAGCAACAATCGTAGATGTTGGGTCGGGCGGCGGATTGCCTGGCGTCATACTTGCGATCATGCTGCCCAATGTACAAGTTACGTGTGTGGATGCGGTTGAAAAAAAGACGATGTTCGTGCGACAAATGGCTGGCGTCTTGACGCTTCAAAACTTAGCAGCTGTGCATGCACGCATTGAAACACTCGAACCTCTTGAAGGCTCGATCGTCACCTCGCGCGCCTTCGCGTCCCTAGCAGACTTTGCCCAGCTCGCAGACCGGCATGTTCGCGACGGCGGAGTTCTCTTAGCAATGAAAGGTCGACCCCCTACCGATGAAATTGATGCACTTCAAACCCTAACCTCTTGGTCTGCACATACAGTCCAACTTTTGTTTGTTCCTGAGCTTGAACACCAGCGTTGCTTGGTTTGGATGCAACGGAAAGGAACCCAATGAACACACCTGTCACACTAACAACGGCGCGAGTATTTTGTATCGCGAATCAAAAAGGCGGGGTTGGAAAAACCACCACCGCAATCAACCTTGCCGCAGGTCTGGCCATGCTCGGGCGACGCGTTTTACTGATCGACCTTGATCCCCAAGGCAATTCAACAATGGGGAGCGGAATCGATAAAAGTACCCTCGCGCGCAATCTCTATCAAGTGCTGATTAGCGAGGCCACGATTCAGGACGCGGTAGTTGCCTCTGAAACCGGTGGCTATGACGTGCTGCCCTCTAACCGCGAACTGTCGGGTGCCGAAATTGATTTGGTTGGTATGGATCACAGAGAGTTACAACTTAAGCAGGCACTCGCAAAGGTTGAGTTGCAATACGACTTTGTATTGATCGATTGCCCCCCAACGCTCTCGCTATTGACGCTCAATGGGTTGGCCGCGGCGCATGGCGTCATCATTCCAATGCAATGTGAATATTTTGCGCTCGAAGGTTTGTCCGACCTGGTGAACACGATTAAGAGAGTTCATCGCAATATCAATCCTGACCTGAGTTTGATTGGTTTATTGCGCGTCATGTTTGACCCTCGTGTCACCTTACAGCAGCAGGTCTCAGCGCAACTTGAAGCGCATTTTGGTGACAAGGTATTCAAAACAGTCGTGCCACGTAATGTACGACTTGCAGAAGCGCCGAGCCACGGCATGCCAGGCGTTATATATGACCCAACCTCGCGCGGGGCGCAAGCCTACATTGCTTTCGGCGCTGAGGTGATTGAGCGTGTGCGAACCGCTCAAAAATAAAACACACTCTCGTGCACGCGTAGCGCGTAAAAGAATCAAAAGGAAACACCATGGTAACGAAGAAACCAAAGGGCTTAGGACGCGGCCTCGATGCATTGCTTGGCGCAGACACTCATACCCTCGACCAAGTTAGGCAAGCTACGACGCTAGTGAGTGCACCAAGCACCTTACGAATTGCACAGTTGCAAGCTGGCAAATATCAGCCTCGCACTCGCATGGACGAGGGTGCATTGGCAGAACTTGCAGATTCAATCCGCGCTCAAGGAATTATGCAGCCGATCTTGGTTCGGCCGCTTGATGCGCTCAAAGGTCAATACGAAATTATCGCTGGCGAGCGGCGCTTTCGTGCAGCACAATTAGCGGGTCTAACAGAGGTGCCCGTGCTTGTTAAAGACGTCGCAGACGAACACGCCGCCGCGATGGCGCTGATTGAAAATATTCAACGTGAAGATTTAAATCCTCTAGAAGAAGCGCAGGGCGTTAAACGACTGATTGAAGAGTTTGGCTTGACCCATGAGCAGGCTGCAACAGCAATTGGACGGTCGCGCTCAGCGACCAGCAATTTATTGCGGTTACTCAATCTGGCCGCGCCAGTACAAACGATGCTTCTTGCTGGCGATATCGACATGGGCCATGCCCGCGCCTTGCTGGCGGTCGAGGCCGCAATACAAATTCAGCTTGCCAATCAAATCATCGCTAAACGTCTGTCGGTGCGCGATGCCGAGGCGTTAGTCACACGCACAAGCAAAGAGCCTGTTAACAAAACAACGACTAAGCAAACCAGCCAGTTGCGCGATGTGACGCGCCTTGAAGAGACCCTTTCCGATCAACTCGGCACAAAAGTGTCATTAAAAGTTGCCAGCAAAGGACGAGGCCAATTGATCATCGATTTTCATGGCTGGGATCATTGCTCGTCTCTGATTGAAAAGCTTAATCTAAAAGAAGAAATAGACGCTTAATCAATACGCCACGTGCGTCATCGCATAGCGCGTCGCGATACGCCCCAGCTACCTCGCCATCACCCTAGTCTGCTGCAGGATGAAACATGATCAAAGACCAATATAAACTTGTGGCCCCGGCAACTTTAAAAAGTTGGTTACATGATAAAAAAGAAATTGCACTCGTCGATGTCCGAGAACACGGCCAGTACGGCGAAGAGCACCTTTTTTATGTCATCTCTGCGCCGTACAGCAAGTTAGAACTAGAAGTCCAAAGGCTCGTGCCGCGTAAAACCGTGCGCCTGGTTTTAGTTGGCGACGACGCAAATGAATTAACGGCGCGTGCCGCGCACAGGCTAACGCAACTTGGGTACACAGAGATCTATCTACTAGACGGTGGCATTACACAGTGGAAACTCGCAGGCTACCAGGTCTTTGCTGGGGTGAACTTGCCCAGCAAGGCCTTTGGCGAATTAGCAGAGCACGCCTTTCACACCCCGCGCATTACCGCGCAAGCGCTCAACGCCAAAATTGCAGCGAACGAAGATATCGTCATTTTGGATGGAAGACCTTATTCAGAGTACCAAAAAATGAGCATACCAACGGCGGCATGTTGTCCAAATGGTGAGTTGCCTCTACGAATTGATGACTTGGTCGTTCGCCCCGAAACAACCATTGTTATCAATTGTGCCGGACGCACCCGCAGCATCATTGGTGCCCAAACCCTCATTAATCTCGGGATCAAAAATAACATCCTCGCGCTTGAAAACGGAACACAAGGTTGGTACCTCGCCGACCTCAAGCTTGATCATGGTGCAACACAAAAGTACCCTGAAATTGCGAACCCTAAAAACCTGCTTGCGCAACAAGTACGAGCCAAAGCGCTCGCTGAAAAAAACAACGTAATGTTTGTGGATGGCGTCATGGTAGAGCGCTGGTTAACAGACGAAACACGCACCACGTTTCTGTGCGATGTGCGATCGCCTGAAGAGTTTGTGCGCGGCACGATTCCGAAAGCGCAACATACACCTGGGGGCCAACTCGTTCAAGCAACCGATCAATTTATCGGTGTTCGCGGCGCACGTCTTATCGTTTTCGATGAAGAAAATGTTAGGGCTCCAGCAATGGCGTCATGGCTGGCAATGATGGGGTGGGAGGTTGCTGTATTAACAAACGCATTTAGCCACCAGTGGACAGTAAAGCCTGAACATTTACACGCCGGGCAAAAACGGCAGGCAGACCAATGGACTGTGATCTCAGCAGAGCAACTCAACAGTGCACAAGCGAGTGCGACGCTTTATTTGGATATACGCCCCAGTATAAAATATCGTGAAGCACACCTTAAAAACTTTATATGGTCGCTTAGGCCGAAACTTAACACTCTGCCGTCGCTTACAGGTGCGCGCGTCATCCTAGTAGCAGATGATCTTGCTTTGGCAGAACTCGCTGCGCTAGAGTTATCAGAGTCTGGTGCCTCACAGATTCAAATAAATAAAGACACCGTTCAACAATGGCAAGCAGCGGGTCTTGAGCTCACGGCTTCGCCAACTAGTCCATCCGACGAAGAAAGTATTGACTATTTATTTTTTGTACATGACAGGCATGAGGGCAACCGCGCTGCCGCGATGCGTTACCTTGAGTGGGAAATCAACCTTTTGAATCAAATTGACGAACAAGAACGACAAAGTTATCGTTTCCCCGCAACAACAGCATAAACACAAGAATTTAAATCAAACTTAGCTCCCATCCTTCGTCTTGCTACCTGGATTCTGTCTCCTGCAACCCGCATCCCGCAATCCGCTTCCGGCAACTAAAATCTTGGATTCTGCCACCTCTAACTCGCATTTTTCAATTTTTTTCCTCCATCCGGCGCCTAAAGTCTAAAGCCCCCTTAAAAAAAACACTTGCCAAGCTCGACTAACGCGGCTTTCAAATGGTCGCAAGCAACCGTAAGGACATTAGCCGAAAATCACAAAAGACCTAGCAGAGTGGTCGGTCGTGGTCAAGGCCGCCGGCGTCGAGGCTGGATAACGAGCGTTTAGCGCAAGAATCTTAGTCATATCACACCGTTAAGGCAGGTTTGCAATTAGATCATCAACTTGACAATGCGTAAAAACTCCCCCATAATTGTTGGTTCTCTTGTGGAGAGGTGCCCGAGTGGTTAAAGGGGGCAGACTGTAAATCTGTTGGCCTTGCGCCTACGTTGGTTCGAATCCAACCTTCTCCACCAAGACTCCAGCATGTATGGGGGTTAGAAGGCTCGAATCGGGCGGGTGTAGCTCAATGGTAGAGCAGAAGCCTTCCAAGCTTACGACGAGGGTTCGATTCCCTTCACCCGCTCCAGCGGTTTATTGAATTAGCAGTACGCAGCACCGTAGTACCCAGTACAGACAGTTTTTCGTGGAGTGCAAGCTCGGCGAATGCGCCCATGTGGCTCAGTGGTAGAGCACTCCCTTGGTAAGGGAGAGGTCACGCGTTCGATCCGCGTCATGGGCACCAGTAAAGGTCAAGCAGTCGATGGCAGTATCGTTTTTATCTCATTCAATAGCGTCAATCTAGGTCAGGAGCCCGTCATGGCAAAAGGTAAATTCGAACGCACCAAACCACACGTCAACGTTGGCACCATTGGGCACGTTGACCACGGTAAAACCACACTGACCGCGGCAATCACAACAGTGTTGTCGCAAAAGTTTGGCGGCGAAGCTAAGGGCTACGCACAG
>CANKOW010000067.1 GCA_947484295.1 Alcaligenaceae bacterium
TGTGCTGCTTTCGGTCTTCTGTTTCTTTCGCTTTACGCCGCTTGGCTTGGCGATGCGTGCCGCAGCTTTTAATCCAGAGTCTGCACGCCTAGTGGGGATCCGGGTTTCATGGATGTTGGCGCTTGGCTGGGGGATGGCCGCCTTGATCGGAGCAGTAGCCGGCATGATGATCGCACCCATTGTGTTTCTGGATCCAAATATGATGGCGGGCATTTTGCTGTACGGTTTTGCTGCAGCCTTGCTTGGTGGTATTGACAACCCGTGGGGTGCCGTTGTTGGTGGCGTCATTTTAGGTGTGCTTGAAAACATCTTGGGCGCGTATGTCATTGGCAGCGACCTAAAACTTACGATGGCGTTGGTCTTAATCGTGACGATTCTGATCTTCCGTCCCTATGGCCTTTTTGGCAAACCTATTTTCTCGCGCGTCTAAGAGAGCCAACATGTCTGCCATTTTCAAAAAAATAATTTTAGCGGTCGCTGTGCTGGCTGCTGTCTTGCTACCTTTTGTGCTTGAAGATTTTCGAGTGTTTCAACTGAATTTAGTGTTGATCTATGCAATCGCAATTTTGGGCTTGAACATCTTGACCGGCTATGGCGGTCAGATTTCGCTAGGGCATGGGGCGTTTTATGCGGTCGGCGCTTACACCTCTGCGATCTTAATTTCGCAGGTAGGCATGTCGGCTTACCTGACCATACCGATTGCCGCGGTAGTTTGCTTGGTAATGGGTGTCTTGATGGGGTTTCCGGCGCTCCGTCTCGCGGGTCATTACTTGGCATTGGCAACCTTCGCGTTGGCGATTGCGACCCCGCAGTTACTTAAATACAAAGGAATTGAGCATTGGACGGGCGGGGTACAAGGGATTATTCTTGATAAACCTACGCCTCCCTTCGGGCTCACGCTCTTTGGCAACGAACTCAGCGAGGATCGATGGCTTTACCTATTGATCTTGGCAATTGCCTTAGGCTTATTTTGGTTGGCTCATAATTTGCTTTCTGGCCGAGTGGGGCGTGCCATCGTGGCGATTCGAGATCAGCCCACTGCTGCGGCCGCCTTGGGCATTAATTTAACGTTCGTGAAGACCGCCACCTTTGGCCTGTCTGCAGCCTACACGGGTATCGCGGGTGCATTGAGCGCGCTGGCTGTAGCCTACATCGCGCCAGACAGCTTCCCGTCCTTTTTATCGATCAGTTTGCTGGTCGGGGTCGTCGTCGGCGGACTAGGCTCAATATCGGGCGCAATCTTTGGCGCTCTGTTTATTCAGTTTGTACCCAATATTGCTGATGAAATGTCAAAATCTGCCCCTTGGGCAGTTTATGGAGGCATGCTGTTGGCGCTGGCTTACGTTGCGCCGGATGGTGTGATGGGGATTTTGCAAAAAATTAAAAAAAGGAGACAAACATAATGAAAAAAATAAATCATGTAAAAGGTCTAGTTGCAACTGTCGCGTTAACGTTTGCGAGTTTTGGTTTAAGCGCGCAGCCTTATGATCCGGGTGCGACCGACAAAGAAATAAAAATTGGAAACACCAATCCGTATTCGGGCGCCTTCTCGGCCTATGGCTCGTACGGCAAAGCGCAAGCCGCTTACTTTAAAAAAATTAATGATGATGGCGGTATTAATGGTCGCAAAATCAATTTCATTTCAATGGATGATGGTTTTGCCCCACCCAAGACACTCGAGAATGCTCGTAAATTAGTTGAGCAAGAAAAAGTCTTATTCTTTTTTGCGACCTTAGGCACCGCGCCTAACACTGCGATTCATAAGTATATGAATCAAAAAAAAGTGCCGCAGCTTTTCGTTCAGACCGGTGCGTCAAAATGGGGTGATCCAAAAAATTATCCTTGGACCATGGGTTGGCAGCCTAACTACATCAGCGAGGGCAAGGTGTTTGCCCAAGCGATTTTAGATAATCAGCCAAAGGGCAAGATTGCGCTGCTTTATCAAAACGATGATTCGGGCAAAGACTTGCTGATTGGCTTAGAGCAAGGTTTAGGTGCTAAAAAAGATATGCTCGTGGCACGAGAAACCTACGAGGGGACCGATCCGACCGTCGACAGTCAGATTGTGAAGCTCAAGGCGTCTGGGGCAGATATATTTATTCATGGGAGCGGACCAAAGTTCGCTGCTCAATCGATGAAAAAAATTGCTGAGTTAGGTTGGAAACCCACGCAATATGTCTGGCAGGTTTCAAGCTCAATTGGTGCTGTTCTGACGCCAGCGGGGATTGAAAATACGGTCGGTCTGATTACCTCGGCTTTTTCTAAAGATCCAAGCGATCCGCAGTGGAAAACCGATAAAGCGATTTTAGAGTACGAAGCGTGGTTTAAAAAATATTTACCTGGCGCTGATCCGACAGACAGCTTTTACATCCAGGGTTATATGAATGCTCAGACGGTTGAGTATGTTCTGAAGCAGGCGGGCAACAATTTGACGCGTGAAAACATCATGAAACAAGCCGCCAGTATTAATGATTTTAGATTGCCCTTGTTGTTGCCCGGCGTAAACGTGCAGACGAGTGCGACTGATTTCTATCCGATCGAGCGTATGCAGTTAGCCCGATTCGATGGAAAAGCGTGGGTGTTGTTTGGTAAGACGTACGGGGATTAGGTTCAATTTAATTTGTTTTTATATGGGAGTATTTGTTATGAAAAAAGAACTTCGTAAATTAAGTGCGATCTTCATGACCGTCGGTCTTGCACTTGCAGGCACGATCGCTTGCGCACAGCCTTATGGGCCAGGCGTGACTGACAAAGTCATTAAGATCGGCAATATCAATCCGTATTCGGGCCCAGCATCGTCTTACAGCTCATACGGTAAATCGCAAGCGGCTTACTTCAAAAAAGTCAATGATGAAGGCGGTATTAACGGGCGCATGATTGAGTTCATTTCTTTAGATGACAACTATCAGCCCCCAAAGACCCTAGAGCAAGCGCGCAGACTAGTCGAGCAAGATAAAGTGTTGTTGATTTTCGCTCCGCTGGGCACACCCACGAATTCTGCGATTCACAAGTATATGAATCAAAGAAAGGTTCCACAACTCTTTGTGCAGACCGGCGCTTCAAAATGGGGTGATCCTAAAAACTTTCCATGGACAATGGGTTGGCAGCCCAATTACCACAGCGAAGGTAAGATCTACGCACAGGCAATCTTACAAAATCAGCCTAAGGGAAAAATAGCGATTTTGTATCAAAACGACGATTATGGTAAGGATTACATCACCGGCATTGAAGAGGGACTTGGTGATAAAAAAAATATGATCGTCGCGCGTGAAAGCTATGAGGTAAGTGATCCGACGATTGATAGTCAGATCGTTAAGCTTCGTGCTTCGGGTGCTGATGTGTTCTTGAACATTACTATTCCAAAGTTTGCGGCACAAGCCATTAAAAAAATGGCTGAACTCAACTGGAAACCGACGCATTATTTAAACCAAGTCTCTAGCTCGGTCGGTTCAACTTTGATTCCCGCTGGCCTCGAAAATAGTGTTGGGTTAATTACGACGTCGTTTATTAAGGACCCGAGCGATCCTCAGTGGAAAGACGACAAAGCGTTTTTAGAGTACCAAGCCTGGTTTAAAAAATATATGCCAAACGCAGATCAAAATGACGGTTTTTATATACAAGGCTACACCAACGCTCAGACGCTTGAGTACGTACTCAAACAAGCGGGTAATGATCTGACTCGTGAAAATGTGATGAAACAGGCCGCAAACATTAAAGATTTAAAACTACCCTTGCTGCTGCCTGGCATTAATGTACAAACGGGCCCAGATGATTTCTATCCGATCGAGCGTATGCAGTTAGCGCGCTTTGATGGCAAAGCCTGGAGATTATTTGGTAAGATTTACGGCGATTAAGTTGCTTGCCTGTTGAATAAAAAAAGACCGCCAAGGCGGTCTCTTTTGCTTGAGTGCTGCGACGCAAGCTCAGTGTTTGCTCTACGACTACATCACAATGCCTGCGACTAGTTCACACTGCCTTCAACGAGATCACACGGCTTCAATCAATCACGATATTGGCCTCTTTAATAATTTTTGCCCAACGGACACGTTCTTCTTGCGCGTACTGATTAAAGTGCGCTGACGTGTCGCCGATGGTGACTGCACCCTGGCCAAGTAATTGTGCCTTGATCTGAGGGTCATTTAAAATTTTCACCGTTTCAAGATTTAATTTTTCAACGATGGCTGGCGGCGTTGCCTTAGGTGCATACAGCCCAAACCAACCACTGACCTCGTAGCCTTTGAGCCCTGACTCTGCAATCGTGGGGACGTCAGGCAAAAGTTCAGAGCGCTTTGCTGAGGTGACGCCAAGTGCTTTCAATTTGCCCGCTTGTATCAGCGACAGGCAAATCGGCAAATTACAGAACATCATTTCAACTCTGCCGCCAAGAATGTCATTGATGACGGCCGGGCTGCTTTTGTACGGTATGTGTACCATTTCAACTTGAGCCATCTTCTTAAAAATCTCGCCAGACAAGTGCATGCTGCCACCCGCACCACTTGAGCCATAGCTAAAGCTTTTTGCTTTTTGCAAAGCAAGAAGCTCATTCACGTTGTTAGCCTGCACTTGCGGGCCGATCACCAAAACGTTTGGCACAGACACAAGGTTGGTGATTCCGATGAAGTCGCGCTGAGGATCATATTTAATATTTTTGTGTAGCGTGACGTTAATTGAGCCGATGCTCGTTGACCCAACCATCAGGGTGTAACCGTCGGGTGCGGCGGTGGCCACATAATTGGCACCGATATTGCCATCTGCGCCTGCTTTGTTTTCAGCAACCACTGGTTGACCCAATGAGGCAGACAGCTTCGTGGCCACGATACGCGCCAGCACATCAGTCAGCGTGCCAGGCCCAAACGGGACAATGATCGTGATTGGTTTGTTGGGATAGGCTGCGGTTTGCGCTTGCGCCTGCGAACTGAGCAGGCCAGTGGCCGAAGCTAGAACAACGGTCGTGATCTGAAGCATTGAAATAAATGTGGGTTTCATGGAATAACCATCCACTGTGTTGGATCGTTGAAAGGGCGTGTGTGCAAAGCACGCAAAGAGGCGCTATTTAGTGCAAAGGTCTACTCGGTGACATGCAATCTAAACATTTAAGCGCAAGAGCGGGTGACTTTCAAGAGATAATTTTTTTGTTGGGGTGCAGTCTGTCTTGCGTGCAGCGACAAGCAAGCTTAGAAAGATCTTTGCCACATTGGCGATGGTTGGCGATCATTCCTCATACTTAAACAGCGCGGCCAGATTCGTACTTGGTCTCTACGCTCAAACTATTACAGTGCCAAGAGGTTGTAATTGAAATGATCAGTGGTGGACACAGCGCGACAGCCTCAAAAGAGGCGGTTTTGGAATACGAAGCCGAGGTACGCGATCTGAAGGCAACGATTGCGGCCTTAAGAGATGCGCTTGAACAAGAACAGTCGGTGAGTGCCAGGCGGGTGTCGCAGGCGCTACTTGTTACTGACTCTGAAATAACACAGCTCAAAAATACGGCAATTGCCTTGCGCGAGACGCTTGAGCAGACGGGGCGGCAAAGAGAGCAAGCCGTGCAAGCCGCTGTGCTCGCCGCAAGCCAAGAGATAACGAGCTTAAAAGCCGCGGTTGTTGAATTGCGTGACCAGATGGAGCTCATGCGACAAGACAAAGAAGCTGCGGTGCAAGCGGCTGTCTTACGAACGCATAACGAAATTGTGCAATTAAAGGAGATCGCAGCCGCTTTGCGTTCGCGGCTTGACGATAGACGCGCGGGCGCGACAGAGGAAACATGAAAACATCAGCACTTAACACTAAGAGTTCAACTTCGCTCACGAAGCTCGAGCAACGCCTGCACCTTTCTGATTTCTTACTCAAGCTTTCGAATCAGATGTCGGCTTTTGGCAACCTTGACGACGTACTAAACGCCTTTGTTGAGATTACGACGCGCGAGTTGAATGCCGAGCGTGGCACCATCTTCTTGAATGATCCCACGACCAATGAGTTGTATTCAAGAGTGGCTCAAGGCCATTTGCGGCACGAAATTCGTATCTTGAATACTAGTGGTATCGCGGGTAGTGTATTTACCGCGCAAGAAAGTCTGATTATTTTAGAACCCTATGATGATCCACGCTTTAATCAAACCATTGATGAGCAAACGGGATTCGTCACGCGTAGCATTTTGTGTGTGCCGATTCGCGCTGGTAACGGTAACGTGATTGGTGTGGCGCAGTTGTTGAATAAGCAAAAGGGTCGCTTCACAAAAGTTGATTTGAATTTGCTTGAAAAAATGACAACGCAAGCTTCGCTAGCGTTGCAAAATGCACAGTTCATCGAAAGCATGCAAGCGATACGTGCCAAAGAAATTGAATTTTTAAACGTCATCTCTGAGGTGACGTCTGACATCAACATCACTTCACTCTTAAAGAAGGTGATGAGTGAGATCACCCGAATGTTAAACGCTGATCGCTCAACCTTATTTTTGAATGATGAAAAGACCGGTCAGCTTTGGTCAGAAGTGGGGCAGGGCTTAGATTCCTTACAAATCCGTTTGCCTAATCATCTTGGTATCGCCGGTGCGGTGTTTACCAGCGGCAAGGTGATCAATATTCCTCATGCGTATGCTGATCTACGCTTTAATCCCGCCTTTGATAAAAAGACGGGATACTTCACGCGCTCATTACTTTGCGTACCCATCACGAACAAAGAAGGCAAAGTGATCGGTGTGACACAGGTGCTCAACAAGCATGGCGGCCCGTTTAACGCCGAAGACGAATCCCGTCTCAAGGCGTTTAGCTCTGAGATTTCGATTGCTTTGCAGAATGCAAAATTGTTTGCCGATGTGCAGAGCATGAAAAACTATAACGAGAGCATGCTTGAATCAATGTCGAGTGGTGTGCTGACGCTTGACGAGACCGAGCAAATTGTGACCTGCAATGCGGCGGGCTTGCGGATCTTACAAACCACGCCCGCTGAAATCGTACATAAGCCTTTCGCACAGTTTTTTTACGATACTAATGCTTGGGTGCTTGAAAAAGTGAAACGTGTGATGGACACCGGCGAGGCCGACATTACCGTAGATGCAGAGATTGAGGTGGCCGCGCAGACGCTATCGGTCAACCTGACGATTGTTCCGTTGACGGGCGCTGATCATAAGCGACTCGGTTCGATGGTGATGCTTGAAGATATTTCAAGCGAAAAACGTATGAAGTCGACCATGTCGCGTTACATGGATGCGTCGATCGCTGATCAGTTACTTGCAAGCGGTGCGGATTCAATGGGTGGCGTGAGCGTGCCCGCCACGGTTTTATTTTCCGATATCAGGGGCTTTACGACCATCACCGAAGAGCTTGGCCCACAAGCGACGGTTAGCATGCTCAACGAGTATTTCGAAATCATGGTCGACTGCTTGCGCCAAGAAGACGGCATGCTGGATAAGTTTATCGGTGATGCAGTCATGGCAGCCTTTGGGATTCCGGTGGCGCATAGCGACGATGAAGATCGCGCTGTACGCACTTCGATCTCGATGATCACCCGCCTAGCTGACTGGAATGTGATTCGTTTGAGCGAAGGCAAGAAGCCAATCAATATTGGGATTGGCTTAAACACAGATGTGGTGGTGTCGGGTAATATCGGCGCTAAGAAGCGAATGGATTACACCATCATTGGTGACGGGGTGAACCTAGCTGCTCGTCTTGAGTCGGCTTGTAAACAGTACGCCGCCAAGATTTTGATCAGTGAGTTCACACAAAAGAAATTGCGCGGTACCTATCGTATGCGCGAGATTGATCTGGTTGTTGTGAAGGGTAAAACGCAACCCGTCGCAGTGTTTGAGGTTTTGGATTATCACACCGAGCAGACGTTTCCGAATCTTATGGATGTGGTAAGTCATTTCAGGGACGGTATCGCGAAGTATCGACGTGGCGAGTTTGATTTGGCGATTAAGGCCTTTGAGCAGGCGCTTGGCTTTAATCCTGAAGATAAGCTGTCTCAGATTTACGTCGAGCGCTGTCTCGTGCTGCAACAGCACCCGCCTAAAGGTGTGTGGGATGGCGTCTGGCGCATGGAAGACAAGTAGTGGGCGTCAGTTGGGTACTAAAAGTATGCCAAGTGTGTGGGGTTGCTTTATTTGGCCATATGAATATGTCAAAATTAGTTTTTTGATCTGGCACTGACTTATGCAAGGTTTATTAAAGCTAAAGTGGCTTTTATTAGAAACACGTCTACTCAGGGCTTTTCAAGCGCTCTGCGTCGTGCTTGTGTTGTCTGGCTGCAGTTCGCTGCAGATTGCTTACAACTATGCCCCCAACTACCTAGCCTATCGCCTAAATGGCTATTTCAGTTTAGATGATGCCCAAAAGGTGGCGCTTGATCGAGAGCTTGCGACCTTTATCGCTTGGCATGCTGAGACGGCGTTGCCTGATTACACGCGAACCCTAGAGGCCTGGCGGGTAAGGGTCGAAGACCCCGCAGCGTTTACCGCAACAGAGGTGTTGGCGATTCAACAACAGGTTGAGCAAGCACTTGAAGTGTTGGGTCAGCGCGCTGCTTCACAACTAGCCGGCACGCTGGTGACTTTGACCCCGAAACAACAGTTAAGGCTTAAAGCAGAGTTCGAAAGCGAGAACAAAGATTACTTCAATGAATTTCTCAAAAATCCTACAAGTGAAGCGACCCGTAAAAATCACTACAAACGCACGCTTAAACGCTATGAAGACTGGCTGGGCGCGCTCACCAAGAATCAAGAAAAGCTGATTACTGAGTTGTCTGATAAACGGTCAAAAACATTTGCAGGCTGGGGCGACGAGCGTACGCTTAGACAAAAGGCTTTGTTAGAGCTGCTAGAGCAGCAAAGAGGTAAAGACGCCTCCCAGGCTGAGGCTGCCTTGCGTGAGTATTTATATAGCCTGAAGAAGTATCGCGAACCGATTCTCGCTGCTCAACAGTCGCAAATTAGACAAGACTGGGCGCAAGTGACCGCAGACGTGTTGAACAGTCTGACGCCAGAGCAAAAAATTTACCTAAAAAAGAAACTCGTGGTCTATGCACAAGATTTTGCTAGCTTGACACCCAAACGTATGACGCAGAATAATCAAAAGTAAGACCGCGTCACCGCGAGTGGTTCTGTGTCGTCAGAAACTGAAAGAGACTGATCTTCAAATAATTCTTTAATAGCTTTAAAAACCACTACTTTCGCACGACTGTTCGTTGGCATAAGGTACGCTCAATAATTAAAAAACGAATGATGAACGAGGTTGTCAAAAACTTATTTTTGGATGAGAAAAAGTGTTTGCGTAGGATGTCATCTTGTTACGTCAAAGGCAAAGTCAGTACGTTTTTAGCGCCCGGTCGAGCCAGCATTTTTGCATACCATTCCTCGATGTAAGGGCGTGGTTTGTGTGGGATGGGCAGACCGTACCAACGATGCACTTCACAGGTGAGTGGGATATCGGCCATTGTCATGTTGGCACCAGCAACAAACATATTTTTGCTCAGATGCTGTTCAAGGCGATCAAGCAGGATTTCGGTTGACACAATCGAAGCATCGACTTTTTTCAAGTCACGCTCGGCTTCAGGCACACGGATCAGTTGCCAGAACGCATCGCGCCCTGAGGGACCGAAAGTCGTTTGTTGCCAATCCATCCAACGCTCTGCGTTGAAACGCTCTGGCAGATCGGTTGGATAGAGCTTGCCTTGTGAGTGCTTGGCGCACAAATAGCGCACGATGACGTTCGATTCCCACAGCACAAAGTCGCCTTCAACTAACGTGGGGACGACAGAGTTTGGATTGAGTGCAATGTATTCAGGCGTCTTGACGACACCAAAGACGCCGCCTGCATCGATGCGTTCAAACGACAGACCAAGTTCTTGTGCTGCATAGACGGCCTTACGGACATTGATAGAAGTGATACGACCCCAAATCTTGAACATAATCCATATCCTGAAAATAAAAAAGCGTTAAACAAAAACGACTCGAGTGCTCAAAACTTGAAACGAACTCAAAACTTACAACTCAAAACCCGCAACCCAAAATCCGAAATCCGAAATTCACAAAGGCTGGGGTCACAACCTTAAACGATGTCCCTGTCAACGAACTCTAGCAAGGTATTAAATCCTGGAATTTGCACAGCGATACGTCCGGTTTGCTCGCGCCAGGTAATGGTGTGTAAACCGTTTTTTTGCATACGCTTCAACGCTTGACGCAGCGGCGCTAACGATGACGTTTGAAGTGCGATCGCTCCAAAAAAACTTGGGCGCTTACCCCCCACGCAGGTTAAACCTCTAAAGCACTCGGCATACTGGGCTGCAGTCACAAACACCAAGCTGTACCGTGCGCCGCGCACGCGATACTCGCCGTTTGCACCTCCGACAGCGACGCCACCGGCAGCGGCTACATATTGCGTTGCTTCTTGTTGAGGTGATTCGCAAACAATCAATAAACCAGAAAGTGCCTTTACGCCATTGCGATGCGCTTGCCACTCTTTGCGCCAAACCAATTCAGGGGTGAAATGTTTGCAGTAGTACAAACGCCCGGCGTTAAACTGGCCTGGCTCAAAGCGCACGGTTTCAAACCGCGCCTCAGACACGACACCGTTAAGCTCAACTGGGCGCGAAAACGCCTGCACGGGTTGCACGGCTAAGCCGTTTGCTTGCAACAACTGATGCGTACGTGTCGCGTCAGAGGTTTGGAAGACCAGTCCGTCGATGCCAACAGGGCTTTCAAGAACGTCTTTTCGCAAAAGGCCACCGTCGCTGGGCAGGCCGATCAGCTCTAAGTAGTCATTGTCAAACACCATGAGGTGATTGATCGAGCCTAGGCTATGGCGCCCGCGTGGCGTCAAGGTAAAACCAAGCTGCTCAAAGATAGCTTGTGCTGCATTCATTTCAAAATGCGTATTGATCACGAGGTGATCGAGTGACAGGGCCAGAGCGTTGGTCATTTGCGTCTACCTCAAAGTGAGTGTGGCGATCACGGGCGTGTGATCTGACGGTTGTTCAAGGCCGCGTGGCCCTTTATCGATGACACAGGCGGTACAGCTAGGCACCAGTGACTCTGACAATAAAACGTGATCAATGCGCATGCCGGCGTTACGCTTAAAGCCGTTCATGCGGTAATCCCACCAGCTGAACGATTTGGGTGCTTGCTCGAACAAGCGAAACGCATCGGTAAACCCAAGCGCAAGCAAAGATTGAAATGCCGCACGTTCGGGCTCTGAGACCAAGATCTGCCCAAGCCATTTGTCGGGATTGTGCACATCAGCATCAACGGGAGCGACGTTGTAATCGCCCAGCACCGCGATATTGGGATGTTGTTGTTTTTCAGTGATGAGCCAGGCCTCAAAGGCCTTGAACCAGGCAAGTTTGTACAGATATTTTTCGCTGCCAACCTCTTGTCCATTGGGGCAGTAGGCGCTGATCACGCGAATCGTGCTGTCGCCGTAGGGCAGGGTGGTGGCCAAGACGCGTTGCTGGTGGTCTTCAAAGCCCGGAATATTGCGGGTGATATCCACGCCAGGTTGGCGCGACAGCACTGCGACACCGTTATAGGTTTTTTGCCCAGCCCAGCCCGCGTGATACCCAATGGTCTTAAAAGCCTCAAGCGGAAACTTGTCGTGATCAAGCTTGAGCTCTTGCAAGCATAAGGCATCAACTGGGTTGGCTTCAAGCCACGCCAAAACCTGAGGTAGCCGTACTTTTAAGGAGTTGACGTTCCAGGTTGCAAGTTGCATACGTTTATTCAAGCAAGGTGAATGGGTGCGTCAGAGAGCCGGCAAACTCAGGTCAGCCGAAGGCAAACCACGGGGATAGTTGGATTCTAAACTGCAAAGCGATTGCCCGCAGCACGAGCTGCTAAGGAGTCAGTTTTGGTAAACCTTGGGCACACGTTTGACGTTGCACAGTAGTTCGTAAGAAATAGTGCCTGCTTGTTGGGCGACAAGGTTGACGTCGATTTGCTTGCCCCAGCATTCGACGGGGCTACCGATGCTTGCTTGGGGTAGATCGGTGAGGTCAACGGTGAGCATGTCCATCGATACGCGGCCTATGGTGCGTGTGAGCACACCACCCACGGCGATCGGCGTACCGGTCGGGGCTACCCTAGGGTAGCCATCGGCGTAGCCGATCGCTACCAAGCCAACGCGCACAGGGGTTGTGGCGACAAAGGTGCCGCCATAGCCTAAGGCCTCGCCGGGTTCGAGCGTACGGATGGCAAAGACTTCGCTCACCAAAGACATCACTGGTGTGAGTTGGTTAGGCTGCGCTTGTGTCTCAGATTCTGGCTTGAGTGGCAACGGATCAGCCCCATACAGCAAAATCCCGGGCCGGGCCCAGGTGCCGCGTGCGGTCGGCCAGGCCAGGATGCCGCCTGAGTTGCTTAAGCTGCGATCGCCAGGCAAACCAGCGATGGCCTCGTGGAAGGCAGTGATTTGCTTGGCGGTGGCATCGCTGTCAGGCTCGTCAGCGCGGGCAAAGTGTGTCATGAGCGTGATCGAAGCCACCGAGGGGCAAGCTTCAAGGCGTGCGTAGGCGGTTTGAACGTCTTCTAGCGCGAAGCCGGCGCGATGCATGCCCGAATCTACCTTGAGCCACACACGAATGCTGTGGGCGTCTATAGGCGCCGTTTCAAGCGCTCGTAACTGCGACTCTTGGTGGATGACGACCCAGAGGTTAGCCTTGTGTGCTGCGAGCAGTTCGTCGGGATCAAAGCAGCCTTCAAGAATCAGAATGGGCTTAGTGATGCCAGCTTCGCGCAGCTCAAAGGCTTCGGCGGTAAAGGCAACGGCAAACCCGTCTGCGATATCCGCTAAGGCTTGCGCGCAAGGCACGGCACCGTGCCCGTAGGCGTTTGCTTTAACGACTGCTAACGCCCGCCCGCCGTGCAGGGTGCGAGCCGTTAGGTAGTTTGAACGCAGGGCGGAAAGGTCAATGAGGGCTTTTGAGGGACGAGTCATGAAAGTTAAAAAAATGTCTATCAAGCTGAATTGATGTCTATCTGGCTGTGTGATTTTTTCACAGACCTGATTGAGTTTGCCATCCAGTATCGCAACCTCGCTAGGTGTTGTACTGCCTGAGCAACACTTGGCGACATCACAATATATTCTGAAAACTAAGCCGGCACTGAAGTCGGCCGCTGCAAGGGTGATTGGGTCGTTGTCTGATAACGACTGATCGCCATGCCATCGGTGCTGATTTCGGGGCGCTGGCCTGTCACTAAGTCGGCAATCAGCTTGCCTGAACCGCAGGCCATCGTCCAGCCTAGTGTGCCATGGCCCGTATTTAAAAACAGATTGGGTAAGGGTGTAGCACCAATAATCGGTGTGCTATCCGGGGTCATGGGCCGCAGTCCTGTCCAAAAGGTCGCATTTTTGACGTCGCCACCCGGAAACAGCTCAGTGACGACTTTTTCAAGGGTCGCGCGTCGTTGTGGTTTGAGACTTAAATCAAAACCACTGAGTTCGGCCATGCCGCCAACACGAATCCTGTTGTCAAAGCGTGTGACAGCAACTTTGTAGGTTTCGTCAAGCACGGTGGATTGTGGCGCAAGAGATTCATCGACTAAAGGTACTGTTAGCGAGTAGCCTTTGACTGGGTATACCGGCAGTTCGATGTTCAAAGGCGCGAGCAAATCACGCGTGTAGCTGCCAAACGCCAAGACATAGCGATCGGCTTTTAGAACTTCGTGCCCGGTGCGCACGCCGGCGATTTGGTCGCCCTCAACGAGCAACTGTTCAACAGACGTGTTGTACTGAAATTGCACACCCATGTCTTGTGCCAGTTTAGCCAGACGAGTGGTAAAGAGTTGGCAGTCGCCAGTTTCGTCGTTGGGTAAACGCAGCCCACCCGCAAGTAAGCCCTGAGCTTGACGCAGACCTGGTTCGAACGCGGTAAGTTGCGTTGCACCGAGCAGCTCATGGGGCACGCCACATTCTTCTAGCACTTTGATATCGCGTTGCACGGCATCCATTTGGGCTTGCGTGCGAAACAGCTGCAAGGTGCCCCCGCAGCGTTGCTCGTATCGGATACCTGTGTCTGCGCGCAACGTATCGAGGCAATGGCGGCTGTACTCGGCCACACGCATCATGCGTTCTTTGTTGAGCTCGTAGCGACTGGCCGTGCAGTTACGCAACATGTTCGCCATCCAGCGTAGCTGCCACAGACTGCCGTCTAGCCTGATCGCCAAGGGTGCATGCTTAGAAAACATCCATTTAAAGGCTTTAAAGGGGATACCTGGAGCGGCCCAGGGGGTTGAGTAGCCAGGTGAGATTTGCCCAGCGTTGGCGAAGCTGGTTTCGTTTGCAACACAGCCTTGGCGATCAATGACGGTGACATCAGCACCCGCCCGTGCGAGGTAATACGCACTCGTTGTACCAATGACGCCTGCACCTAAAACGATGACTTTCATCACGTATCCCTGTTGTTTAGCTAATACTGAAAGTGTAGGGATAGTTACCTAGTGTTTTTTTTTGAAATTTGGAGGATTACTTGCAGAAATCACTTTTTTTGTTGCCTTCATACCCAAAATGCAGAGAAAACCACAATTTCAGCGATTTAAGAGCAAAAAACCACTGTAAGTGTTTGACTCTAGGGAACTTCACCTCTACACTTTAACTGCAAGATTCTCAAGCGACGCGGTTTTTGTCCCTAGTCGGTCGCCCTTAGTGGTAATCAGTGGTGTCTATCCCTTCCTTGACCATCTAGCACGTTGGGCTTTTTTGCCCGTAATTTATCTATCAAGGAAGTTGAAATGGCAACTGGTGTCGTGAAGTGGTTCAATGCCGAAAAAGGTTATGGTTTTATTATGCCTGACGGCGGCGGCAAAGATCTGTTCGCTCACTATTCTGAAATTCGCTCGAGTGGTTACAAAACTCTCGAAGAAAACCAGAAAGTTAGCTTTGAAATTGGTCAGGGCGCTAAAGGCCCATCAGCAACCAACA
>CANKOW010000068.1 GCA_947484295.1 Alcaligenaceae bacterium
GCATCAGCGCTTCGACAGGGTCTAAGGTAGTGGGAATCGCCACCAAGGTTGAGCCGCCGCAGTCGTGATGCGCCCAAGGAAAGCGTTTGAATATCTCGTCACCTAGAATGGCTGCTGTGGCACGCGCCTGATCAACCCGTTCGGTGGGGATTTCGCAATGAAAGCTTTGGGGAAGTAGATGACCCGTTGCGCTGTCTTCAAGGCGATCCAGCACATGCCGCATGATGCGAAAACTTGAGGGCACCAGGCCTGAGGCATCTCCAGAGTGAACACCTTCAGTCAAAATTTCAACTTTTAAGACGCCGGTGGCCATGCCGCGCAAACTCGTCGTTAACCACAGCTGATCGTAATTACCCGCGCCACTGTCTAAGCACATCACCAAACCGACATCACCCAAGCGAGGCTTGATCGCTTCGATGTAGGGCAGCAAGTCAGGTGAGCCGCTTTCTTCGCAGGTTTCGATAATACCGACTATACGAGGATGTTCGATCTTTTGAGCTTTCAGCGCTTGAATCGCGGTAATCGCAGCGTAGGTGGCATAGCCGTCGTCAGCACTGCCACGTCCGTAGAGTTTGCCGTCGATATATTTTGGTGTCCAAGGGCCTAAACCAGTACGCCAGCCATCAAACTCGGGTTGCTTATCCAGGTGGCCATACATCAGCACCGTTTGGCTGCTTGATGTTTGTGGTCGTGTCGCAGCAACCTCAAAAAACATAATGGGGGTGCGGCCAGGCAGACGAATAATTTCAGCTTTGAGACCTGCAACTTTTTGTTGTTCAACCCAGGTCGCAGCGCGCTGCAGCACGGTTTCAAGGTAACCGGCTTTCGCCCAGTCTGGATCAAAGACCGGGGATTTGGCAGGAATCTCGATATAGTCGCTGAGCTGTTTGACGAGATCGTCGTCCCAAGCCTGGCTCACGTTTGAAAGCATTTCTGCGGTGTCGAGCATTGGGACGGGTGCGTTCATTTTATTTCCTGAGTGATGACGTGGGCGCTTTAACTGGCTTTTACCTTGAGTCGCCAGGCGTGCAACAACGGCTCGGTGTAGCCACTAGGCTGTACCAACCCTTTAAATACTAAATCACATGCTGCACGGTACGCCGACGACGCCTCAAAATTAGTCGACATAGGCGTGTACAGGGGATCATTCGCGTTTTGTTGATCCACGACTTTTGCCATACGTTGCAGAGTCTCGTTGACCTGCGCCTCGTTTGTAATCCCATGCAAGAGCCAGTTGGCAATGTGCTGACTTGAAATCCTCAAGGTCGCGCGATCTTCCATGAGGCCAACATTGTGAATGTCGGGCACTTTCGAGCAGCCTACGCCTTGATCCACCCAACGCACAACGTAGCCCAAGATGCCTTGGGCGTTGTTATCGAGTTCTTGTTGAATATCGCTGGCCGACCACTTGGGGTCAGTGGCGACGGGCACTTGTAAAATTTCGTTTAGCAAGCGATCGATCTCGGCGTCGTTTGCGGTTTTTTCAAGGCCTTGTTGAATCTCTGCGACGTTGACTTGATGGTAGTGCAAGGCATGTAACGTCGCAGCGGTAGGTGAGGGGACCCAGGCGGTGTTGGCACCGGCCTTGGGATGGCCAATTTTTTGTTCGAGCATGGCAGCCATCAGGTCGGGCATCGCCCACATCCCTTTGCCGATTTGAGCCCGACCACGCAACCCGCAGGCCAAGCCCGTTAGCACATTGCTGCGCTCGTAAGCTGACAGCCAGGCGCTTGATTTCATATCGCCTTTACGCAGCATCGGGCCAGCTTGCATCGCTGTATGCATTTCGTCGCCGGTGCGATCTAAAAAGCCGGTGTTGATGAACGCGACCCTGGCACGGGCTTCGTTGATGCAGGCTTTTAGATTGGCGCTGGTACGACGCTCTTCGTCCATGATGCCGAGCTTAACGGTATTGGCGGGTAATCCCAAGAATCCTTCGACGCGGCCAAAGAGTTCGCTTGCAAACGCAACTTCAGCGGGGCCGTGCATTTTTGGTTTAACGATATACACCGAACCCGTGCGAGAGTTACCGTACAAGTGCTCTTTGGTACGCTTAAGATCATGCAGTGCAATCGTCACGGTCACGACCGCATCCAGGATGCCTTCAAAAATCTCGTTACCTTGACCATCAAGAATAGCCGGGTTGGTCATCAGGTGACCGACGTTGCGTAAAAACAAAAGCGAACGACCGTGCAGTGTCACTACGCCATCTTTGGCCTGAACGCCACCGATACCCGCTTGGTATTTTCTGTCGGCATTCAATGTTCGGTTAAAGGTGTTTCCGTTTTTGGTCACGCTTTCAACGAGCGTGCCTTTCAAGATCCCAAGCCAGTTGCTGTAGGCCAAGACTTTATCGTCAGCATCGACCACTGCAACAGAGTCTTCGAGATCGAGAATCGTCGAAAGCGCTGATTCGATCACAATGTCGTTGACGCCAGCTTGGTCGTCTTTGCCAATACCCTTTGAATTGTCGATCTGGATATCAATATGTAGCCCGTTGTTGACTAACAAGATCGCTGAGGGTGTTGCCTCAGCCCCTTGGAAGCCGACAAATTTATTCTGCTCAGCCAGGCCCGTTGTTGTGCCGTTTGTGAGCGAAGCCAATAACTTGCCCGCCTGCACGCTGTAGCGTTGTACGTCGGCATGCGAGCCGTTAGCTAAGGGTGCCGCTTGATCTAGAAACTGACGACCAAACGCGATGACGCGGGCACCGCGTACCGGGTTGTAGCCAGCGCCATTTACGCCCGCTTTGGTGGCGCCATCGGTTTCAGGCAGCGCATCGGTGCCATACAGTGCGTCGTACAACGAGCCCCAGCGCGCATTGGCGGCGTTCAAGGCGTAACGGGCATTGAGTACGGGGACAACCAGTTGTGACCCAGCTTGAAGCGCCAACTCGGCATCTACATTGGTCGTCGTGATCGTGACAGGCCCCGGGGTCGGTGCGAGGTAGCCGATCGAAATGAGGTGGGCACGATACCCCGCCATGTCTTGGATAGGGCCAGGGTGGGCGCGATGCCACTGATCCATTGCAGTTTGAATGCGATCGCGCTCGGCGAGCAAGGCAAGGTTTTTCGGCGATAAGTCATGCACCAGCGCATCGAAACCTTGCCAGAAGGCTGTGCTGCTGACGCCGCTGCCTGGCAGCACGCTGTCTTCAATAAAACGGTAGAGCGAAGTTGCAACTTGAAGGCGATGGATTTGAGTGCGTGCAGTCATGCTCTAGAGGCCTTGCGTAAACGAGATGGATGACAGATTTTAGCCAGATCAGGCGGGGTGAAGTCACGGTTAACCCAGCAATAAGTGAGTTTACCGGAATTGGGCCAAAAGCCTGCTGTATTGACGATTGAAGCGGGGGGTAATGACTAATACGAGCGTAGGCCGCTGCGGATCAGATCTAAAGGCAAGTTTAAAGCCCACGCCGCAGCGACTGAAGCGAGCACCGGAACCATATTTTCATGACGAGCGGCTTGACTGGCACTCAAAATGGGAAGCGTTGTCACTGAGCACAAGAGGGTGCGCTGCTCGCCTTGCGCCAAGACGACCTCGTCCGAATCCAGTAACACGGCACGCTTACCTGCCGCAAGATGCGCAGTAATGAGGGCACCTTGTGGATCTTGACTGAAATAGGTCAGTAAACCTTCGCAGTATTCGGCGATCGCCGCGACATTCGGGTCATCGGCATTGAGCACGCCTGTTCCGGTTTGGCAGATCACGTCAATTTGTGTGCGATAGATTTTAATGAGATCTGAAGCCGTTTCGAAATTATGGTAAGCGACAGCCGGCCCTTTGAAGGCGTCGCTAAACCGGATGTCGGTCACGATGCCGACCAAACATTTGATGTAATCCAGACCCTCAGTCAAGAGCTGCATACCATCCGTTTCGACGACGGCTGCCTGAATTTGGCAATTTAAAAGTAAGCGTTGAGTATTTGACCACCTTGATGAAACCGAGGTGGGCATCCTACGATCTCCAACCCAGACGCCTTTGCTGTTTGAAAGACCCAGGTCAAGACCGCTGAGTTTGAGTAAATGAAACACGAGTTGAGTCACTTGCGTCATACCGCTCGAACCGGTGACCCCGATTAACGGAAAAGTCTGATAGTCGGCCGGTGGAAACATGTACTCGACGATGGCTTTGCCGACATCGCGTGGTTGGCCTTCAGCCGGCTTGAGATGCATCAAGAGACCGGGGCCCGCATTGACTTCGACGATAGCACCGCCCGTTTCTGCTAAGGGGCGTGAGATGTCTTCGCAGACTAAGTCGATGCCGGCGATATCGAGCCCGACTGCTTTGGCGGCAAGTGCGGCCACGACGGCGACTTCAGGGTGCACGTCGTCGGTGCAGTCAAAGGCGACGTTGCCGTTGCGTTGAATTAAGACTTCGCAACCTGCGGGCACCACGCTTTCGGCATCAAAGCCCTGGCGCTTAAGTTCAAGGCGAGCTGCTGAGTCAATGCGCACCGGATTCAGTGGCTGCCCTTCACCCCGTCCCCGACGAGGATCCGAATTGATTTGTAGGGCAATTAATTCGTTGATGGTGTGTTTGCCGTCGCCGGTGACAAGCGCTGCCTGGCCTTTCGCTGCTGCGGCAAGTTTGCCATTCACGATCAAGAGGCGATGTTCATTACCGCGAATGAAACGCTCAACTAACACACCCGACCCCTCGTCCACCGCGACCGCGTAGGCCGCTTCGATCTCTTGCTGGGTTTCTAGGTTGATAAACACACCACGCCCGTGGTTGCCATCAACAGGTTTGATCACGACTGGGAGCCCCAAGTCTTGCGCAGCCTCCCAGGCGTCGTGCGCGTTTTCAACGGCTCGACCTTGAGGGATTGGTACCCCGCAGGCTTCTAGAATCGATTTGGTTAAGTCTTTATCACGCGAGATCGTCTCGGCGATAGCGCTCGTTTGGTCTGTTTCTGCAGTCCAAATACGGCGTTGTTGTTTGCCATAGTCAAATTGAATCAGGTTGCCTTGATTTAAACGTACCGCTGGAATATTGCGATCTTCAGCCGCTAACACCATCGAGGCAGTGCTTGGGCCTAGACATAAATCTTGCGAGAGTTCTTTGATGTGTTCAAGCGCAGCCTCAAGGTCATAGGGTTGATCTTCAATCGCGGCCATGACCAGATCTCGACCGGCGTAGAGCGCAGCGCGGGTAACCTCTTCTTGCCAACCACTGACGACAACTTTGTAGACACCGCGTGTTTCGGTTTCGCGTGCTCGCCCAAAGCCATGACCCGGCACGTCAGCGAGGTCCTGCAGGGCGAGTGTCACGTGTTCAAGAATGTGGCAGGGCCAGGTGCCGGTTTGCAGGCGTTGCAAAAAGCCACCGCGCACGCCTGGACTACAGCGATGTTCGATCAGACTGGGCAGCCAGGCAACTAGTCTTTCGTAAAGACCCGGTACAAGATTAGAGGGGCAATCCTCAAGGTCTCCGATGTCGACGACAGCCTCGAGGGCTGAGTAATACGTCCAGATATTTGGTCCGCGTAGATAGACGACGCTCTTGATGACCATATCGCGTTTGTTCATGAGACGGCAGACTTCACTGTTGAGGGCGAGATGCATATTATCGCCGATCAGAGGAGGTCTGTTCGGCGCCCTCTCGACCCTCGAGTTTGTGGCAGCGAAGCCTCTTCGATGCTGTGCTTCGTACAATATTTGAGTAATGAAACCATTTAGACTCTCTTTGCCTCAGCGGACAAAGAGAGTGCTCTATAACTTAGCCAAATTTAGGATTGGCGCGGACGGCGCCCAACAATGGGGTATTGCGGATCAGTGAATCCGTGTGTGGAAGCGTAGCCAGGCGCGACAAGTCCGTCGACCACCGCCTCGTCTTCGGCGGTCAGCGAGACAGACATTGCCGCAATATAGTCTTGCCATTGCTCAAGTGTACGGGGCCCACCAATGACACCGTTGATGAGTTTGTTGTTCAACGCCCAAGCGATGGCAAACTGAGTCGGGCTCAACCCGCGACGCAGAGCATGCTCTTTTAAAGCGTTGGCCACTTCAAAAGATTCGTTTCGAAATTCGGTTTGATGTAGACGACGGTCGCCCCGCCCAGCGCGACTCGAGGCGTCGGGTGCGACGTTGGGCTGATACTTGCCCGTCAACACGCCGCGCGCTAGTGGGCTGTAGGCCACGACGCCCATGCCGTAGTGGTCGCAGCAGGGCAGCACCTCAGTTTCAATCATCCGCGTGACAGCACTGTAGGGTGGCTGGCAAACAATCGGTGCTGGGATCCCCATTTTTCGGGCCATTTCAACCATGCGCGCAATGCGCCACGAGCGAAAATTAGACACACCGTAATAGCGAATCTTTCCAAGCTCAATGAGCCGTGCAAAGGTCGAGAGAGTCTCTTCCATCGGGGTGACTTCGTCATCACGATGCATATAGTAAACGTCGATCCAATCGGTTGCGAGTCGCTTCAAACTGTTGTCGATCTCGGCCATGAGCCAACGCCTTGAGGTGCCTCGGTCGTTCGGTTCTTTACTCATGGGGTTAGCGACTTTCGTCGCGACGACCCAACGGGCGCGGTCTTGGGCGATCAAACGCCCGACCATACGTTCAGAGTCACCGCCGGCATAGCTGTCTGCCGAGTCGATCGCGTTGTAGCCGGTAGCGCGGGTGGTTGCAATGATTTCTCTGGCAATGGTTTCGTCGGTTTGATCGCCGAACATCATGGTGCCCAGCCAAAGGCGCGGCACGTAGAGGCCGCTGTGGCCCAGTGGAAAGTATTCGGGATTTTTGTGCGTCATGAAGCTTTTAACTATTGAGGGGTAATTTTTTGCAGCTCGATCACTTTTTTCCAGCGCGCAATATCTTGCCGAACCAGCTGCAGCATGTGTTCGGGCGAGCCGCCGACGGCGATCGTGCCTTCGTCTTCGAGCCGAGTGTACACGGCACGATCTTTTAAAACGTTATTAAGTTCAGTGTTCAGTAAAGCAACGACTTCGGGGGGAATCCCTCGAGGACCACCCATAGACTTACTGTCAACGACATTGAAGTCTTTCACCCCCTGTTCTTCAAAGGTCGGGACGTCGGGCAAAATGGATAAACGAGATTGCCCAGCGACACCTAGCGCTCTGCAGCGTTTTGACTTGACGTAGGGGGCGGTGAAGGTTGAAGTGCTTAGCAGCAGATCGACGTTACCCCCAAGCAAATCATTCATGGCAAGGGACGAGCCTTTGTAGGGAACGTGCACCAATTTGATCTCTGCAAGATAGGCCAACTCTTCCATGGATAAATGGGCAATTGAACCGACTCCGGCCGAGCCATGTGTGTACCGATCGGGTTTCTTTTTGGCAGCGGCAATCAGGTCGGTTGCGTTGCGAAAAGGCGAATCGTTATGCACCAGCAGCACCATTGGCGTTTGCGCAAGCGTGATGATAGGTTGCATATCCAGAATGGGATCAAAGGGCAGGGGCGCCATCGCCGCTTGTATGCAGTAACTAGTAGACATATTCAGTAGCGTGTAGCCATCAGGTACCGACCTCATGACATAAGCCGACCCAACGTTACCGCCCGCGCCCGTACGGTTTTCAACGACGACTGGATTGTTGAGTCGCTCGGATAGCTTTTGACCAGCGATTCTGGCGATCGCATCACCGCCACCACCGGCCGCAAAAGGTACGACAAACTTGATCGTTTTGCTTGGGAATTTATCCTGTTGCGCGAACAAAGGAAACCCAATGGGCGCTAAGCTACTCAGCAAAGCGGATCTGATAAAAACGCGTCGGTTCATCTGATTTCCTCGAGGGCTGGGTGGCTTAGGTCACAACTATATACCGGACAGCCAAAGAATTTTTCTTAAGCCGCATTGGTTCTTAGGCTGCCTTTGAAAACTTTGCCAATGAGGGGGTGAGCTCGCGGATGTTTTTAATATGTTCGAGCTTTTCGAGCTTAGCAAACAGGGCGGGGATCTCGTTTGCAGGCAGCACACGTTTGGCGCAATCGTTGAATTTCTCCCATAATTCTTCACTGGTTAAGGGGTAGTCGCCGCCACGTCCAACTAGGCTATTAATGCGACGAGAAACGGTGCGCCCGTCTTTTAAGGCAACAATCACCTCAGCGCCAAATTGATCGGGTGAGTCGTCGGGCATATCGGGATGTGGCGCGGCAGTCGTTTTTGCCATGATCGCACGTACGTTGCTATCTAAGTGCGCATCGCCTTCAAAGTCGTCAAGACGCACAGCCCCATCGACGAGTGCACGCGCGACTGCATATTGCACCGAGAACTTGGCGGCAAGTGGTGTTTGAGGATCTGGATTGTTGGTGTGCGGTAGGCGACGGCGGTGCGGCAGGATGTCGACCTTTTCAATATCTTGTGGGCTGAAGGTTTCTTGTTGTCGCAGTTGCAGCGCCATGGTGACCGCTGGATGGGTGCTGCCACAACAAGCAAACTGTTTGAGTCCCATGCTCGGGCTTAAGACCTCTAGGGGATGAGCCCAGTTTTCAAAAATCAGGCTGGCATCGTAGTTACCTTTGCCATTAAACGCATTGAAAAAGCCTTGATGGTGCTCAAGCGCTTCAGGATTGGCATCGTAGCCCGCATCTGCCATAAGAGCGGCCAATAAACCGTTGCGCGCGCACTGACCCACATGCAGGGGTTTGACCATGGTGCCAAAGTTCGCTTTGATCCCTGAGGCGAACGAGGCGGCGATGGCTAGTGCGATGGCTTGTTTTTTGGCGTCAAGCTTGAGCATATGCCCCGCAGCGGCCGCGGCACCAAAGACACCAAGCGTTGCTGTTGGATGCCAGCCTTTATCGTAGTGATAGAAGTTGACGGCACGTGCTAGACGAATTTCAGTTTCAATCCCAACAACATAAGACTGAAGCAGTTCAAGACCAGACGCGCCGCGTTCTTCGGCGATTGCCATCAGGGGGGCGACCAACGGAGCAGACTGATGCCCGCCCATCGGTTGGCTAAAGTCATCGTAATCTAAGGCGTGAGAGGCGGTGCCATTGATAAAGCTCGCATCAAGGGCTGAAGTCTTTTGCGCAGTCCCAAAAATGGTACAGACGCCGGGTGCCGAGGCGACACCTGGCGTGCGCAGCAGGTTTGTGGTGCAGGGCTCAATGGCGCCGGCAAGTGAGACGCCTAACGTGTCGATGATCGCCGTGCGCGACAGCATAATGGCTTGCGGTGTGATCGCCTTTAGATCAAAAGATACGATACGCTCGGCAATTTGCTCAAGCACAGTTTGAGTGGCGTGTGGCTGATTCATAACAATGATCCTGATTTTTATGTGATTGTGCGGCGCCTTGGCTCGCGCTCGCGGCAGTTCGGTACATGCGCTGCGCCTGTCCGATAAGAGCCGTCATGCAGTTTCCAATTCTTTTTTTGCACAGTGACTGCAACTATATGCCGTCAGGCAGTTTGTGGCGAATGACAAGGTGAGTCGATTAGGGATAACCCTGTATTGATATCTTCAGTTCCTAAAATTCCAAATAGTGGAGTTTGATCTGCTGCATGGATCAGAAATTGCGAGAGAATGATTTTGTGTCAACCAACCGAGACTCATCTAAAGTGAATGCAGCAACGCCCACCGATGAATTGACTGGCAGTTTTGTTAACCTGCTTTTAGCTTGGCCTGCCACTGACCCTGTGCTTGAGCGTCAATGCCGTTTGTTGCTTTTAGATGGCTTAGCCGTCGCGATCGCGGGGGCGCATGAACCGGGGCCGAGTATCTTAGCCAAACTGGCGCAACGAGATGTGCCGATGGGTCCTGCACGCGTGATTGGCAAGGGATTTTCGACCGGGGTGGTGCAAGCGGCGCGAGTGAATGGTGCCGCAATGCACGTGCTGGACTTTGAACCCATGTGGAACCCGCCTAATCACGCGCTATCGCCGTTGCTACCTGCGCTGTTAGCGCTTGCGCAGTGGCGCGAGGCCAGCGGTTGTGGCGCGCAGGGCAAAGCTTTGTTACGTGCCTTAGCGAAAGGCATTGAGGCGCAAGGCCGTTTGCGCCTTGCCTCGGGTCAGATCGAACCGAGTAAGTTGACGATGCACCCGCCGGGTGCTGTGGGGCCACTGGCGGCTGCACTGGCCTGTGCCGACTTAATGGCCTTGTCGCATGGGCAAGCCGTTGCGGCAGTCAGTATGGCGGCTTCGCGCTGCGGTTCTGTGCTGGCCAACGTCGGCACCATGACCAAAGCACTACATTGCGGTGACGCCGCGGCCAATGGCGTTGAGGCGGCGATGTTGGCGGCAGAGGGGTTCACGGCAAATGTGGATGCGATCGGAAGCCCAAGGGGGTGGGGGCCCGCTTTGTTTGGGGCAACCTTTGAGCCTCAGCATTTGACCGCAGCGCTTGAGACTGCCCGCGCCTTACAGCCGGGCCCCGCCTGGAAATTGTTTCCGTCGCAGTTTGCGACTCACTTTGTGATCACCGCAGCCCTAGAGTTACGCGCAAACCACCCCGCGGTTAATTTGAGCGAGCAGGTCGAACGCATCGAATTACGCACTCCGGTGATGCACTACATTGATCGTCCAAAGCCCGAAACGGGTTTAGATGGTAAGTTCTCTTGGCAATATACAACTGCCGTGGCACTGCTTGACGGTCAAGTCCATCCCAAGAGCTTTACGCAAGAGCGCCGTTTTTTAGTGGATGTTGTCAGCTTGCTTGAAAAAATTGTTCTCAATCGTGACGCGACGATTTCAGGTCGTTTGGATCAGATGCATGTTGAGCTCAAGCTTGTGTTGCGCAATGGGCGTGAGTTAACGCAACGCTGCGATGCGCCCCTAGGCAGTTGGACGCGACCGGTAGGCCCCGAAAAAATTCGTGACAAAGCGCGCGGGCTAATCACTGAAGTGTGCGGAAGTGACGTGGCGGCTCGGATCGACGCAATTGTGATGGGCGAGGGCGATTTTGAAGTTTGCGAGTTGATGGTATTAATTTGAATCAAGACGATTGAAGTCATGTTTCGACTGGTTTTGAAAGGAAACAATCAAGTGAATGACTCGCGCTGATCTAACAGCTGACGAGCGGTACACTCTAATATAAAAATAACGTATTGTGAGGCAACAGAATGGTCTTAAATTCTTTAAAACACCCCTCAAACTGGCGGGTCGCCGATCTTGAACGCGATCAGCGTTGGGTCTTTAGAATTGATGCAGCGACGCGTCAAGAGATGATCAACGCGGTGTTAAAAGCTGAAGATTCCAATAAATCCTTGCTCGCTTACCGACGCGCGGATTTTGCTTTGAGCAAGACCTTGGTCACGCTGAATGCCGCGCTTGAAGAGGTCAAGCGCGGATTGGGTGTTGCCTTGATCAAGGGTTTGCCAAGACAAGAGTTGACTGCTAAGCAGTTTGAAATCTTGACGTGGAGTTTGGGTCTGTACAGTGGCGTACCTCGCCCGCAAGGTAAAGACACGCACTATATTTCTGCGGTGAAAGATGCCGGGATGACGTACCGCACGGGTACAGGCCGCGGTTATTCGTCAAGCGCTGAGCTTGATTTTCATACCGACTCGTCAGATGTTATTTTTTTAAGCTGCTTCAATCAGGCTGTCTCGGGCGGCAAGACCATTGTCAGTAGCTCGATGGCTGGCCACGATGTGATGGCACGTGAATATCCCGAGCAACTGAAGTGGCTGTACGAGCCAATTGCGTTTAGTCGGCAGGGCGAGGGCGCACCCGACGAGGGGCCCTACGTGATGCAGCCAGTGTTTTCGCAACATGGCGACAAATGGTTCGGCCGCTGGAACTGGAACCGCGTGCGCAGTGCCCAAAAAATCGAGGGGGCTCCGCAAATCAGTGCCGAGCATTTTGCTGCCCTTGAACAATTTGATCAGGTGGTTCGAAGCCCTGAGATCGCGTACGAAATGTGGCTTGAACCCGGTGATTTGCAAATCGTGAATAGTCACGTGACGCTGCATTCACGCACTGAGTTTCAAGACCACGAAGATCCTGCGCTTAAGAGGTTGTTATACAGGCTGTGGATTGCGCCACCCGATAGTGACGTGTTGCCAGAGTGCTGGCGAGATTTGTATCGCTCGTGCGAGTCAGGTACGGTGCGCGGTGGGATCCGAGGGTTTAAGTATGACGAGGCCTGCGCTCAGTTTGAGGCGCGTCAGGCGCAAGACTGCGCGATGCGCGCTTAACTATTCGCCGCCAGTTTTTGACTAATCGCAACGATGCGCTGCGCAGCGTAGACGATTGGGTAGTCAATAAACTGACCATCAAGTTGAATGGATGAAGACCCAGCCGCTTCGGCGGCGGCAAAGGCTTCAACAATTTTTGTGGCGCGTGCGACTTGCGCTTCAGTTGGGGTGAAGGCTTTGTTGACGACTGGAATTTGATCGGGATGTATGCACAGTTTGCCCTGAAAGCCTAGGTCGCGAATCTTGTTGGTTGAGGCTTCGAAACCTTCAGCATCTTGTAAATCAACCCAAACCGTATCGATCGGTGGTTCTTTGTCATGTGCTCGCGACATCAAGACCACCTGATTGCGGTAGGCGAGCAGTTCAGTTTCGTCGCGCGACCATTTCAAATTCAGATCCAAGGTAAAGTCGCCAGCGCCAAACGCCACGCGCTTGATGCGTGAGCAGCTTGACAGGATTGCGCCTAAGTTGGCGATGCCTTTGGCCGTTTCAATAATCGGGATCAGATCGATCGAGCCTAACGTTAAGCCGCGTTCGCGCTCAAGCTCGGTCATGAGCCAGTCAGCGGTTTGGGCCTGACTGGCATTTTCAACTTTGGGCAAAATCAAACCATCAACCCCGGTTTGGACCGTTGCCACGAGGTCGCCAAAGGCATAAATCGTTGACATTGGATTGACGCGGATATAGCCCAGACAGTTGCGTGGCCGTTGCATAGCTTGCACAGCTAGGGGGCGACTCATGACTTTTTCTGAGACGGCGCAAGCATCCTCTAAGTCAAGGATGACGGCATCGGCACCGAGCGTAAAGGCCTTCTCAGTGCGTCGTGGATGATTGGCGGGTGCGAACAAAAATGTTCTAAAAGTCCCCATAGCGGTTTCCTGAAATCATGTTGAAGTTTGAAGCGACGATGACTTGTGAAATCTTGCTACTTGTTGCAGCGGCTGAGGTGTGGTTGATCGGGGTCATGCTTCAGCGGCATATATTGCAACCGAGTCGGTTACGCAGGCCGCTTAGACTTTCATTCAACCGTCAACTTAATCTGCTTAAGCAGTGCTGCAAAGCTGTCGAGTTCTTTTTTAACTTGCGCTGACATCTCTGTTGAAGTGTTGCCGATAGGCTCAGCGCCAGTGGCTAATAGTTGCTTCCTCACTTCTGGGATGTTGACGATTTTCGTGATCTCTGTGCTGAGCTTATTCACAATATCGCTTGGGGTTTTAGCAGGCGCCATGAGCCCAAACCAGGTGCCCACGTCGAAACCCGGCAAAATCGTTTCGTTCAGTGTCGGCACATCGGGTAAGGCAGACGAGCGCTTGGCGGTGGTCACTGCCAGTGCACGCGTTTTGCCGCCTGTGACTTGTGGCAAGCCAGCGGTGATGGTGTCAAACATTAACTGAATTTGACCGCTGACTAGATCAGCGATCGCGGGCGCGCTTCCTTTGTACGGAATATGGGCAATGTCAGTTTTAGCCTGCAGATTAAACATTTCGCCAATCAAGTGATGGGCAGTACCTGCGCCCGCAGAGCCATAGTTCAGTTTGCCCGGTTGCGTTTTGGCCAACGCAATAAACTCTTGAATCGTATTGGCTGGAACCTTTGCGTTGATAACAACCATGTTGGGGATCAGGGCAATGACGCTCACAGGGGCAAAATCACGACCAATATCGTAGGGCACGGTTTTATAGACATTTTGAGCAATGATGTGGTGAGTGGCAGCCAGCAGCAGGGTATAGCCATCAGGTGGCGCTTTGGCAACCAGGTCAGCACCCAAGGTTGCACCTGCGCCAGGCTTGTTCTCGACAATAACGGTCTGGCCCCATTCGGTGGTCATCCGTTGTGCCACTAGGCGTGCTAAGAAGTCGCTCGAGCCGCCCGGTGCGAACGGCACCACAATTTTAATACTGCGATTCGGAAAGTTTGCCGCCGTTTGCGCAAACGAAAGCGAGGTTAAACAGGCAAGCGCGCCAGCTGCAAAGATCTTAAGAAAAGTGGTCATTTTGTGTTGCCCTTTTTTTGTGATGCATGCGAATTTATCCGCTGAAATAGCGCGAACGTATTTTGTGAGTTTCGTTGACTTATTCAGGCTCTTTGAATACGCCCATCTCTTCTAAAAGTTCTTGTACCAGATCAAGCCTAAGTCTGGGGTTTTCCATGGTCAGAAGGTGTTGCTTTTGTTGCGAAGGTAAATCGAGTAGCTCAGCGCACCGGTTGGCAACCCAGGCACAGTCTTGCAACTGATAGGGCTGAATGATGGGGCGTTGATCTGGGGCGATACCTTGGTCTTCGAGCGTACGAATTATTTTTGTCAGGGCATCGGCGGTAGGCAAAAGCTCGGGGGGGATCGCAACAACTTCGTCGGGGACGATCAGCTCAACTTCAGCCCGCCACAGACCATTAGCCTGGAGTTCTTTTTGAAGGATTTTGAAGCGTTGCCCGCCCTGGCAACGAATCATAAATAAACTAGGCTGCACCGCTTCGAAATGAATAATGGTGGCCAACGTGCCGATCTCTACAAACTCGATTTGTTTGCCTGCTACCTGCACTTCAGCCCCCTGATTTAAGGTGACGATGCCAAAAGGTGTACTGTCACGCAGACATTTTTTAGTCATGTCCAAGTAGCGTACTTCAAAGATTTTGAGCGCCATCATGCCTGCCGGAAATAAGGTGGCGCCGATGGGAAAAATTGGAATGCTCAGTGTCTGCATGATTTTTAAATAATAAACGACAGCTTCGATAGCGACTATTGTGCCTGAGATTGACGCTGAGTTACC
>CANKOW010000069.1 GCA_947484295.1 Alcaligenaceae bacterium
GAACGCACCCTTCCCAATGCTCGACACTGCTGAAATGCTTTCAAATGTAAGCCGAGCCTGGGACGACGATCTCGTCAAACAGCTCAGCGACTATATCGAGATTCCGGCAAAATCTCCGGCCTTTGATCCAGATTGGGCGAAAGCCGGCTACCTTGAAACCGTGCTACAGCGGGCTGCGACCTGGGTTGAACAACAAAAAGTTGCAGGGCTCAAAGCTGAAATTATTCGCCTGCCTGGCCGCACACCCATTATGTTTTTTGAGGTGGCTGCTACACGGCCGCAAACACCTAACAGCCAAACGGTGCTGATGTATGGCCATCTTGATAAGCAACCCGAGTTTGATGGCTGGCGTGCTGGCTTGGGCCCTTGGACACCAAAATACCTCGACGGCAAACTCTACGGACGTGGTAGTGCTGACGACGGCTATGCAACCTACGCTGCGATTACCGCGATCCAGGCGCTTAAAGCGCAAAAGGTCGAACATCCTCGTATTGTCGGCATTATCGAAACCTGCGAAGAAAGCGGCTCACCTGACTTGCTGCCCTACATCGAGGCAATCAAGCCTCGCTTGGGTGATGTCGGTTTGGTGATGTGCTTAGACAGTGGCGCAGGTAATTACGATCAGCTGTGGCTAACGACGAGTTTGCGTGGCATGGCCACCGGCGTCTTAAAAGTTGAAATTTTGACTGAAGGTGTGCACTCGGGCGATGCTTCAGGCCTGGTGCCCTCAAGTTTTCGCATCATGCGTCATGTGCTGGATCGCCTTGAAGACAGCGCAACCGGTCATCTACTTCCACAAAGCTTTCATTGTGAAATCCCCACCGAACGGATTGATCAGGCGCGCGCCACAGCAGCCATTCTGGGTGACGAGATATTCAAACGCTTTCCTTGGGCACATCACGACTGCGGCGGCTCAACCTTGGTGGCGATTCCCACTACCTTAGACCCTGTCGAAGCGCTGATGCGACGCACCTGGAAACCCACACTAAGCGTCACCGGAGCCGAAGGTTTCCCATCGTTAAGAGACGCAGGCAACGTCTTGCGCCCGTACACGGCCTTCAAACTCGCCTTGCGCTTACCGCCGCTCATTGAAGCGGCAGCAGCGGTTGCAGAACTCAAAACCTTATTAGAAGACAACGCGCCGTATCAGGCCAAGGTCACCTTTGTGCCGCAAGGTGCTTCAACCGGCTGGAACGCCCCCACAATCGCTCCTTGGTTTGAACAGGCGTTAAATCAAGCAAGCCTAGCCCACTTTCAGGCACCCGCGGGTTACATCGGTCAAGGCGGTACGATCCCGTTGATGAGTCTTCTCAGTCAGGGCTTTCCGAAAGCGCAAATGATGGTGTGCGGCGTGCTCGGACCAAAATCGAATGCGCATGGCCCAAACGAGTTTTTACATGTGCCTTATGCTAAAAAATTAACTGCTGCAGTTGGGCAGATCATGGCGCAGATGCCATAACGAGCCCCACCGCACTTTCACCAAAAACGATAAGAGACCTCAACATGACAACCCCTCAATCCTTAATAATTCGTAACGGCTTGATCGCTGACGGTACGGGCACCAAGCCCTATATTGGCGACATCAAAATCGTCGATGGCATCATTCAGCAAGTCGGTACAGTCACCGGCACCGCCACCGAAGAAATCGATGCTAAGGGGCTGCTCGTGACCCCAGGTTTTGTCGATATCCATACCCATTACGACGGTCAGGTGACCTGGAGCAACAAAGTCGCGTCATCCTCACAGTTAGGCGTGACCACGGTGGTAATGGGTAATTGTGGCATTGGTTTTGCACCTTGCAACCCAGAGCACCGGCAAGTCATGATGAAGCTCATGGAGGGCGTTGAAGATATCCCCGGTGTCGTGCTCGACGAAGGCTTGCCCTGGAACTGGCGCACCTTTCCAGAATATCTAGACGCGCTTGAAGCGCGTCAGTATGACGCTGATATTGCCACCCAAGTTGGTCATGCGCCCTTACGCATTCATGTAATGGGTGACCGAGGCGCTGCGCGCGAAGTCGCTACTGAGGCAGAAAGCCTTGAAATGGCCCGCTTAGCCGCCGAGGCCGTTCAGGCAGGCGCGTTAGGCTTCACAACTTCGCGTACGATTTTGCATAAAAGCAGTGATGGCCACCACACGCCAACCTTAGGCGCGGCAGAAAGTGAACTCACGACAATCGCCAAAGGCCTAGGCGCGATTGGTCAGGGTGTCTTGCAATTAGTCTCTGATTTTGACGATACCGACAATGAGTTTGCAATGCTTCGCCGGATTGTCGAAGCATCAGGGCGCCCTCTATCGTTGACCCTATTGCAACACGAACATTTGCCACAACGCTGGCGCCGCGTGATGGAGCACATGCACGCTGCGACCGATGCCGGGTTACAAATGAAAGCACAAGTTGGCGCACGCCCTGTTGCGCTGTTGCTGAGCTTTTCATTGACGATCTGTCCGTTCTCGCAATTGTCGTCATACGACGCGCTAGCAAAGCTACCGCTCGCTGAAAAACTTGAGCGCCTCAAAGACCCTGCCCTACGCGCCAAAATCGTGGCCGAAGAGCACACCGAAGTAATGTTCAAGCGTCGCGTCGCAAACTTTGAAAATCTATACCCACTCGGTGACCCACCAGAGTACGAACCCAAGCCTGAGGACAGCATTGCGGGCTTAGCGAAGCGTGCCGGTGTGAACCCCACCGAATACGCCTATGATTACTTGCTTCAAAATGAAGGCAAAGCCATTTTGTATCGGCCTTTGTATAACTATGCCGAGCAAAACCTTGATGTGCTACGCGAAATGTTGCTTGATCGCGATACCGTACCTGGCTTAAGCGATGGTGGTGCGCACTATGGCTTTATTTGCGACGCAAGTTTCCCAACCTATCTGCTGACACACTGGGCTCGCGATCGCTCACGAGGCGAAAAGATCCCGCTCGAAACCTTGGTCAAATGGCAAACGCACGACACCGCCGCCACGGTCGGTTTGAATGATCGGGGTCTGCTGCGCCCAGGCTATAAGGGCGACGTCAATGTGATCGACTTTGAAAATCTTAAACTGCATGCCCCAAAAATCGTGCACGATCTTCCAGCCAACGGGCGCCGGTTAGGACAAGTTGCCGAAGGCTATCGTGCCACGATCGTCGCCGGTGTGGTGACGTATCGCGATGGCGTCTCAACGGGTAACCTACCGGGCAAACTGATTCGCGGCGCGCAAGTTGCGCAGACTGTCGCACAAGTCGCACAGGCGGTTGCCGCCTAGGCGATGTCAATCAGGCACTGAGGGCTGGTAGATGACGATGGGGCTTGCACTACGTGCGCAGTCCCATTGCTAAATTTTTCAAAAATAATTAAACGAAAAATCGGAGACAAAAATGGCGATATACGAATTACGAACCTATACGGTCACAGTCGGAAAAATGAGTGACGTGGTCGCTCTGTACAAAGCAGAAGGCTGGCCAGCACTCCCTAAGCACCCAGCAAAATTATGCGGCTACTTCACAGGTGACATTGGCGCCCTGAATCAGCTAGTGCATCTCTGGAAATTCGACGACGATGCAGATCGTCGTAAGTTTTGGAATGGCGTCTATGGCGATCAGGCTTTCATGGCCTTCGCAAAGCAACTTCGCCCCTTGTTGCAAGCACAAGAAAATAAGCTACTTTTAGCTGCCCCTTGGGGACCACAGGTATAAGTTGGTACTCAGAGATCGTCTTTCAAAATCACAATCAACACACTGCAGTGGGCGATCTCAATTAAAGCCTTTGATGTAGAGCTTCCCCACCAGCGGGCAGCCCAGTGTGATTGATGCTTGTGACCCACAATTATCAGATCTGAATGATTTTGTTTTGCATAGTGTGCGATTTCAACGGCTGCATCTCCCTTTAAACAGACTCCCTCGACCTGATAACCCACAGACTTTAGCCTCATTACGCCCGCGTTCAAAATCTCAAGCTGCACTTTGTCATCTTGATCTATTTTGTCTTGCGTGACAAAGCCACCGTCTATGCCCAATGCCGCATAGTAATTAGGCGTGACCGTTAGTAAGGTGATGTGTGCAGAGCCCAAGTTGGCAAGTTCTTGGCACTCAATCAGTGCTTTTTGATCCAGTACAGAACCGTCGTAGGCAAGTAAAATATTTTTATACATTTTGACCTCTACTAATAAAGCATTTTGGGTTTGAGCTGTCGTCGCGCAAAGAGTAAACGTATTTACTCAAATTTTTGACACAGACAAACCCTAGGGCAGGTCAAACCCTAGGGAAGGTCAACCCTAACTAAACTTTACTGACACGGCGCCAAAGATACCAAAATCGGCCGTCACTTCGTCGCCGACTTTGACTGGAACCGGTACCAAACAGGTACCCGTCATCACAACATCCCCCGCTTGCAGAAAATTGTTGTGATCAAGCAATTCGTTTGCGAGCCACGTTAACGCCAGGCGAGGATCACCCAACACATTTGAACCCTGCCCAAGCGCCGCAGTTTTTCCGTTGCTTAGCATTGTGACCTGATGATCTTTTAAATCGATACCACGCCAATCTGTTGTGACTTCTTTTCCTAAAACAAAAAAGCAAGCGCAAGCAAACTCTGCGATCAACTGTGCCTCACCTGCTTTTGCAAAATCTTCAAAACGTGACGCGGGCACTTCAATGGCGACGTGCAAGGCTTCGACGCTTGCCATGACGTCTGACATGCTCAAAGGCGCACTAACCACGCGTTTGATATCGCGGCCGATACGAAAAGCGAACTCTGCTTCGGCGACCGCCATAAAATTGCCAGTAAGCGATACCTCGGCACCGTCTTTCAAACAGCGCGACTTCAACAAGCGCCCTGCCAGCGGCCCACTCACACCAATATGCTTTTGCCCTGCGGCGCTGGTGGCTGCGATTTTCCAGCCAAGGCCAGGTTCGCCGATCGCTTGAAGTAATGCCGCCTGAACCTCGTATCCCTCAGCACGGTTGGCTGGGCGACAGTTGGTGTCGAGGGCCACCAGGCGACCGTGATCGCGAAAGGCCGGCAATAAGGCGGCAACGGCTTGGTCAATCTGTTTGGATTGCATAAAAATCCTAAGCGAGAAAGTTAACAATACAATATGCAGTAAAGTACTCTAAAAAGACCCTCAGAGACATGACTGAACCTTATCAACTTACGCTCGGCCAGATGGCCCAGGCGATCCGCGCCGGCAGCTTAACGTCTGAAGCACTGGTCACGAGTTGCCTTGAGCGCATTGCACAAGTCGACCCTGCTGTCCTGGCGTGGGCGAGCTTAGATACCAACGCAGCACTGGCGCGTGCGAAGCAACTCGATCAAGAGCCCCCTCGCAGCCTGTTGCACGGCATTCCGATCGGCGTCAAAGACATCATTGACACCACCGACTTTATCACCAGCTACAACTCTCCGATCTATCAAACGCATCGGCCAACCACCAACGCCAATATTGTCACGCGTGCACTCGATGCTGGCGCCATCGTTCTTGGAAAAACAACAACGCAAGAGTTTGCCACCCGCGGCAAGGTCAGCCCCACGCGCAATCCGTATTCAGCCGTGCACAGCCCCGGTGGGTCATCGAGTGGCTCTGCCGCTGCAGTCAGTGCTGGCATGGTGCCCTTGGCACTAAGCTCGCAAACCGCCGGATCGATTGTGCGACCGGCCTCATATTGCGGGGTCGTTGGTTTCAAGGCTAGCTATGACTTGATCGACATCGCAGGCGTCAAAAGAATGTCGCCAACGCTTGATACGCTGGGTTGGCATACCCGAAATGTTCATGACGCCGCCATTGCCTTAAGTCTTTTATCAGACTGGCAAGGTTTACAAGAATTCGAACGAGGCTTAACAACTGAGTTGGTCGTTGGTATCTGTGAAGACCCCTTTTGGACAATGGCAGAGACCGCCACCCGCGAGGCAATGTCCTTGGCGCGCAAGCGGCTTGAGCGGGCCGGCGTTCGTCTCATCCAGATTAACCTACCCACGGGTTTTGAAAAACTAGGGACTGCACTCGATGTGATTGGTGATGTTGAAGGGCTTGCATCACTTGAACAGGAATGGCGACATCAACGTGACGGCCTCTCAGCCGGCGTACAAGAAAAACTTCAACGCGCACAGACGATCAAGCCCGAGGTATACGAAGAGGCAAAGCGTTTGGCGCGCACGTGCGACGAGCAAAGCGCCACCCTCTTTGCAGGCGCTACGTGCATCCTGACACCAAGCTCACCGGGCTATGCACCCTTACTTGAACTGATAGATCCGGGCGATTCTTGTTTCAGCAAACTCTGGACAATTCTAGGCATGCCTAGCGTCAGTATTCCTGTGCCTCTACCAGGTCCGTTACCGATCGGCTTAGAAGTGATCTGCCCGAAAGGTCAAGATACCCTGGCTTTACAAGCGGCACAGCATATCTCCGTAATTTTTAATCAGAAAATATAATCCCGCGGTCACTTCAACGCGAGCCTCTAAGGTTGTTGAACCAGCCTCATCAATATCTTCGTAAATCGACTGATTTCTAGTTCACACCAAACTTATTACGACAATACAGACTGAGTCAATATGGACACCACCGAAACGCTAGCGACCTTCATCACGAGTTTTGATGGTGCAAAAATCCCTGAACCGGTGCGTGCGATCGCTGTGCGCAGTCTGGTCAACTGGGCTGGCTGTGCGTTAGGCGGCGCACGTCACCCGGCTTTACTCAACGCCATGCAGGCGATGCGCCCTTTTATCGGCGCCCCGCAGGCGAGCGTGATCGGTGGTAATGACCGTGTCGACGCACTGAATGCCGCGTTATTCAATGGGATCAGCTCACACGTGCTGGATTTTGACGATACCCACATGGCCACGCTGGTACACCCAAGTGGTCCGGTCCTCTCTGCATTGCTTGCGTTAGCTGAATATCATCCCATTGATGGCAATACCTTTGTTGAAGCCATTGTCTTTGGCATTGAGGTCGAATGCCGCATCGCCTTGGGTGTCTGCCCTGCTCACTACGATATCGGTTGGCATGTCACAGGCACGGTCGGCGGCTTTGGCGCTGCGGCAGCGGTTGGCCGCGCACTCAAACTAGATGCCAAGCAAATGGCTTGGGCACTTGGTATTGCAGCCACACAAGCGGCTGGGTTACGCGAGGTCTTTGGCACCATGTGTAAAAGCCTTCATCCAGGACGTGCAGCGCAAAGCGGTCTTAGCGCGGCATTAATGGCCCAGTCTGGCTTTACCAGTTCGCTGCGCGCTATCGAGGCCCCGCGCGGGTTTGCACACGTGCTATCCACTGAGCAACATTTTGAAAAAATGACTGAGGGCCTAGGCACGGTATGGCATACCCTTGAAAATAGCTTCAAGCCCTATGCCTGCGGCTTAGTGATTCACCCGATTATCGATGGCTGCCTGACCTTGCGCCAGCAACATCAATTTAGCTCTGACGACGTCAAACAGATCGACCTGAAGGTGCATCCACTGGTGCTAGAACTCACCGGAAAAAGCGCCCCTACGACTGGGCTTGAAGGGAAGTTCAGCGTGCAACATTCAGCAGCGATTGTGACCCACGAAGGTAAGAGTCAGGCTAGACAATACTCAGATGCTGCTGTGCAAGATCCTGCCGTCACCAAACTTCGCAGCAAGGTACAAGTCGCGACTGAGCCTGGCCTTCGAGTCGATGAAGCCAAAGTCACGGTAACGTTGCAAGATGGTCGCGTTCTACATCATCACGTTGTACACGCCTTAGGGAGTATCGAGCGGCCAATGAACGATGCACAAGTCGACGCAAAGTTTATGGATTTAGCCTCAACGGTTATGACACCCGAACAAGCCACTCAGGCGCTCGCCGCGTGTCGCTCTGTTGGGCAAGTGACGGATGCTGGCGCAGTGGGTCGTGCGCTGAGCACACCAAAATAAGGCAAGCAGATTTGTTGACGCAGCCGCAAGGGTACTAGCCGCAGGCTTAGTCGCTTGGGGACTTCCCTAGTTTCAAAGAAAAAACCTTGTCCTCCGCCGATGCTGTCTTGTATAAGAGCGTTAGATGCTTTTTTGCGAAAATTATTACTTGATCCCATCGTAAAAAAAGCGGCTCACGCACTTATAAAATTTAAAAAAAATAGCTGCCTTAAATATGACAACAGATACTCCCCCCATACTAGATAAGCCACTCCCTTACGGGCGTCCCATTACACTCGAGCGAGCTAAAAAAATGATGCTTGCCGCTGAGGCAGAAGCAGAAAAAAATCAATGGCCCGTGGCCATCGTCATAGCAGACTCTGCCGGCAGCTTAGTACTCGCCCAACGTCTTGATCACACACAGCATTCAAGCATGGCGATTGCGACCGGCAAGGCGTTAACTGCGGTGAACTTCCGTCGTCCGACGAAAATGTTTCAGGATGGCATCGCTGCAGGCGGCGAAGGCTTGCGCTTCATGGCAGTGCCAGGCGTCACCCCGCTCGAAGGCGGATTCCCGATTATCGACAAGGGTGAAGTGATCGGAGGAATTGGTGTCTCGGGCGTGCTATCACACCAAGACACTCAAGTCGCGCGCGCGGGAATGGCGGCGATTCTGTAAACATTTGACGGACAGGTCGGAGATGCCGACGAGATAGGTCAGTTGTCATCGTTGTGCTTATTTAAAACCATTAAAACCAGGAGACAATAATCATGCTTTCAACATTCGCAAAAACCGTAGGAATTGCCTTACTAGGAGTCGTTCTAAGTGGTGCAGCCGTCGCTCAAACCACCTTTCCAAGTAAGCCCGTAAAAATTGTGGTCCCTTTCACTGCAGGCAGCCAGGTTGATATTGTTGCGCGCGAGTTAGGCCGTTCGCTTCAAGACATCTGGGGTCAACCCGTGATTGTCGAAAATCGTCCTGGCGCGGGTGGCACAATTGGTAGTCGTGTCGTTGCAACCGCAGACCCCGACGGCACCACGTTAATGTTTACGTCGGCCTCTCACGCCATCAACCCAACGCTATACCAGTCCTTGCCCTACGATACGCTTAAGGATTTCACCGGCGTGACCTTTGGCACAAGTGTACCGAACGTACTCGTCGTGTCTCCCTCTCTGGGAGTCAAAACGCCTCAAGAGCTCATCAAGCTCATTAACGCGCAACCGGGCAAGTTAAATTTCGCGTCTGCGGGTGTTGGTAGCGGCACGCACTTTAACGGTGAAATGTTTAAAGGTATGGGCAAGCTTGACATTGTGCACGTGCCTTATAAAGGCACTGGCGAAGCGCTCGTAGACACAACAGCGGGCCGCGCTGCGTTTTACTGGTCGCCGCTTGGGCTGACCCTACCATTTATCAAAGACGGTAAGCTCATCGCTTTAGCTGTTAGCACCGATAAACGCGCAGCATTGATGCCCGATATTCCGGCAATCTCTGAGATTATCCCCGGCATGATCTATGACCATTGGTACGGCCTCTTGGCGCCTGGCAAAACACCACCAGCAATTGTTGCGAAGATCTCTAAAGACGCCAATGAGGTGCTGAAGTCTCCTGCAGTTGTCAAATCACTCAGTGCGCAAGGAGTGATCCCAGCGCCCACCACTCCCGAGCAGTTCAACGCCTTCATCGCTGCAGAGATCAAGCGTCTCGGTGATGTCGTGATTAGCGCCAATATCCCTCGTCAATAAATACTTGCCTCTCAACTTAACCGTCTTGAAAGAAGCAGTATGGGTGCACGATCGCCTTAGATGTTGAGACGATTGTGCACTCGGTGACTCCACTTCCAATCACGATGGTATCGTGTCTGGTATGCATACACCTACTAGACTAGACCACCGTTAGGCTGGATGATCTGCCCATGAATCCATGAGGCTCGATCTGAGGCCAAGAACGCCACCGCATCGGCGACCTCGGAGGGTCTGCCAATGCGATTGAACGGGCTCATGGATGCGGCACGTTGCTTGGCCTCTTCGGTCTTGCCCGCATTGAACAAATCAGTATCCACAGCCCCAGGTGCCACGCCGTTGACGCGCACACCGCGCGAGGCTACCTCTTTGCCCATTGATCGCAGCAACGATTCGACTGCAGCCTTGGTCGCCGTGTAAGGGCCGCCACCAGGCACCGCAGTGCGCACCATAGATGTTGTGATCCCGATAATTGATCCGCCATCTAGCACCTCTTTAGCCGCCTCAGTCAAGACGTTAAATGCACCAAACACGTTTACTTCCATCAACTTACGAAAGTTGTCGTGCGTGAATTGCCCGAGGGGGACATAAGGTTGATTAATCCCTGCATTCACAATCACCGTCTGGGGACGCGTTCCAAAATCCTTTGCCGCTTGCACAAAAACACCTTGTACTGCTGCCACATCGCGCACATCAGCCGCATAGGCCTTAATCTGTCCGTTTTTTTCTTGTGCTTTGGCTTCGTCAGGTTTACTCACATAGGTAAACGCTACACGGAAACCATCTTGCGCTAAGGCCTGCACACAGGCAGCACCAATTCCGCGCGAGCCCCCGAATACTAAAGCTAAAGGTTGTGTCATCTTTTTTGTCCCTAGTCAGATTGTCGTACCCGTAGCTTAGCAACGAAATACTAGATTCACCAAGAAAAGTCCTGCAGCTTTTATGTTTTTCTGATTGCTAACGCGTTAAGTCTCGCGCTTGGGATTTTTGCAGTAAAGTATTAGCGCTATCACTTGACAAAAATAATGAAAAAAATCGTTGCTTGCTGCGTAGCGAGCGGTTAGTTAAGCACATGATGCCGATGCAGTGGATCGCGCCTTGAGCGCACTAAATTAAAGGGGCACGCTGGTGAATCACGCAGCAACGAGTACTCTCTATGATGTGGTTGTCATCGGTGGCGGTAACGCCGCTTTGTGTGCAGCCATTTCAGCGCAAGAGGCGGGCGGCAATGTCTTAGTGATCGAACGCGCACCACACGAGCATCGTGGCGGCAACTCTGCCTACACCGGTGGCGCCTTCAGAATCGCCTATGACGGTGCAAATGATTTGGTCAAATTAATGCCAGATCTACATCCTGAAGAATTACGTAATAGCGACTTTGGCACTTACACCAAAGATCAGTTTTATGACGAAGTGATCGCGATGAGTGGTTATCGCGCAGATGCAGACGTCTTGCATACTGTTGTACAAGAAAGCCTTCCCACCATGCTTTGGATGACCCAACATGGAGTGCGCTTTGTGCCGCTCTATGGCAGACAAGCCTTTAAAGTCGATGGCAAACATAAGTTCTGGGGCGGCTTAACGGTCGAGGTCTCGGGTGGTGGCCTAGGGTTAATGCAAACCCTCTATAAATATGCCGAAAAATCAGGCATTCATTTACGCTATGCCACGCGAGCCGTTGGCTTAACGCACGCCGATCACGGTTGGACGATCGAGGTTGAAACCGAAGGTACCCAACAACATATTTCAACCAAGACAGTCGTCATGGCCACCGGCGGCTTTCATGCCAACTTAAAGTGGCGCTCAATGTACCTGGGCCCAAACTGGGATATGGCCAAGGTGAGAGGTTCACGCTACAACACGGGCGACGGCATCGACATGGCGATCAATGTCGGCGGTGTGGCGCACGGCCACTGGACCGGTTGTCATGCCGTCTTTTACGATTTAAATGCACCGCCCTACGGCGATATCAATTTATTGAATCAGCAAAAAAATTACTTCTCACTGGGGATTGTCGTCAACGCTGAAGGTCAGCGCTTTGTGGACGAAGGAAGCGATTTTCGAAATTACATTTATTCAGGCATGGGCGCCAAAGTGCTCACCCAGCCCGGAGCAATCGCGTGGCAAATTTTCGACGCAAAAACCTCAAGCTTGTTGCCCGATGAGTATCGCGTCAAACACGCCACGCGCTACACCTCGGACACCTTAGAAGGTTTAATCGCGCAGTTTGAAGGGATTCACAAAAAAGCAGTGCTTCAAACAATTTCTGCATTTAATCAATCCGTTGACCAAGCAACCCCTTTTAATCCTGCCGTGCTAGACGGACGTGGCACCAAGGGGCTTGCTATTCCAAAATCAAACTGGGCACAACCGCTGGACACCGGCCCGTTCGTGGCCTATGCCGTCACCTGTGGCATTACCTGCACCTACGGTGGCGTCAAAATCAATCCCACAGGACAAGTGCTAGACGAATTCGATCAACCTATTTCAGGACTTTACGCGGCGGGCGAAATGGTAGGAGGTCTGTACTACACTAGATACGCGGGTGGTGCGGGACTCACTGCTGGCTCGGTGTTAGGTCGCATCTCTGGGGAACATGCTGCAAATTTGGCTAAAAACAAAATAAAAAATTAATTCATGTAGGTTAATTCAAATAAAAAGAGAGACTATTCATGTATCCGATCATAAAGACCGTTGGTACCTTACTGCTAAGTTTAATCATTCCCTTCGGTGTCCTCGCTCAAACCGCGGATTACCCCAATAAACCGATTCGCCTGATAGCAGCTTTTGCAGCCGGAGGAAGCGTTGATATTTTGGCTCGGACCGTCGCGGATACGCTTTCGAAAGCAACCAATCAGCCGGTAATCGTTGAAAATCGCCCAGGCGCCAGTGGCAATATCGGCATGGAAATCGTAGCAAAAGCAAACCCTGATGGTTACACGCTTTTATTTGCCAGCACAAATCTGACACTCAACCCTGCGGTTTATCCAAAGGTCCCTTTCGACCCGATCAAGGATTTTGTTGCGGTGACAAATGTTGCCTATGCACCAATGATTCTGATCACTCGGCCAGACTTTGGTGGTGACTCACTTCAATCATTGATTCAGTATGGCAAAAGCAATCCGGGCAAACTCAATTTTTCAAGCAGTGGTGCGGGTGGGGCACCTCACCTTGCAGGTGAAATGTTTCAAATCCTCACCAATATCAAAATGACACATATCCCCTATGCGGGTGCTGCGCCAGCCATTACGGATATTGTTTCAGGTCAAGTACAAATGACCTTTACGACCTATATCTCTGCGCAGGCTATGCTGAACTCGGGCCGTCTCCGTGGTTTAGCTGTCGCAAGCCTAGAGCGTTTAGCGGCCTTACCAAACATCCCAACGTTCAAAGAAAAAGGCTTTGAAGGCATGGAATTTGGCACGATGTTTGGTTTGATTGCACCTGCCGGTACGTCTCCTGCAATTGTCACGCGTCTTTATCAGCTCATCAAAACGGCTTCTAACAATCCGGCTTTTAAAGAAAACATCGTTAAGCAAGGCGGCTACATGGTGGTCAACACGCCCGCCGAGTACGACAAATATATAAAAGACGATGTCGCGAAGTGGGATAGCTTTATTAAAAAAATCGGTGGCGTCAGTCAGAACTAATATATTCAAAAATACCATTTACTGAATAAGCTAAAACATGAAAAAAATCGTTGTTGGTGCAATCTCTAGAAATTATTTCAATATGCCCTTGTGGATCGCCGCCCATCAAGGGATGTTCACAGAGGAAGGGCTTGACGTCACCATCGACTTACACGAGCCGATCGATGAGGTATGGCGACGCCTTCAAGATGGTCGGATGGATATTGCCTTGGGTGTAACCGAACACATTATCTTGGATAGCGAAGGTGGCGGTCATCTTGAAATTATTGGCGGCAATGTCAATCGCCTGCCCTTCTCGATGATATCGGGTAAAGACGTCAAGTCTTTTTCAGACCTGCGAGGCAAAACGATCGGAGTCTCATCGATTGATGCGGGCAGCTCTTCGCTCGTCATGAAACTGATGACTGCGCACGGCTTGCACTACCCGCAAGATTATAAGATCGTAGCCTGTGGCCCTATTCTGGCTCGCTGGGAGAAGCTTCAAAGCGGTGAGATCGATGCGGGCTTACAAGGTGCGCCCTTAAACTACATCGCACTTGACCAAGGGTTTAATTCGCTGTGCGAGCCGCGCGATGAGTTTCCGTGGTTTCAATTCACTTCACTGAACATCGATGGTCGTTGGGCCCGTGCGAACCATGACACGGTCATCCGCTTCATGCGTGCCTTTATTCGCGCACACGAATGGTTTTACGCAAACAAAGAAGGTTGCCGAACGATCGCCATGCTCGAAACCGGCATCACCGCTGAGTATGCTGACCGCGCTTGGGATGAATACACGGCAGCCGAGATTTTTCCGCGCGATGCCCAGGCAAATCCAGAATCGATTCAGTCCTTAATCGATATCAGCGCTTTGTTAAGAGCCATCCCGAAGCGCGCTGGTACACAAGCCAAGTCGTACATCAACCACAGCTATCTGGATGAGGCTCGCAGGTCTCTTTAAAAATGCTGTCAAATCCATCGGTATAAAAAATCACGCTTTTCACAGCACGTGCTGTTTGAAGCGTGATCTATTTGAAAGACACAGCACAAACTATGTGTGCGGCCTCATTCACTAACCGCCTTCTATTCTTGGTATAAAAAATACCTCAGAACCAGGCTTGACCGCCTGTGTGTAATCGACCTCGTGAATCACACCATCAATCGCGATTGAGGTTTCTTCTTCGAGGGTCTCACCCAAACCAGGATACAAATCATTCATGGCGCGTATCACGCCACGAATGTTTTTTGCTTGGACTTCAAACTCTCTGATGTTACCGGTATAACGCCTGCTAAAGCCGGCGGTGAACGTCACCTTAACGGCTTTAACAGGAGTCGATGTAACTTCAAACTGCATCAATCGCGGCCAACACTCTGGGTGGCGACATTGGCAGTTCAGTCATGCGTCGACCAATCGCGTTCTCGATCGCGTTTGCGATCGCTGCCATCGGAGGAACGATGTTGGCTTCGCCCACACCTTTCACACCGAACGGATGACTTGGATTAGGCACTTCAACCAAGACGGCTTCGATCATTGGCAAGTCTGAGGCAACCGGGA
>CANKOW010000070.1 GCA_947484295.1 Alcaligenaceae bacterium
GCACTCGCTGAAAATAAAATCACCTTTGTGGATGTACTTAAAGCCGAGCAATTTCGTGTAGCGACTGACAAAATCGCCTACTTCAGTCATTGGATCACGATGCCTGGGCGCCCTAAGCGTTACGACACCCGTTTTTTTGTGGCGCAGGCACCAGTCGGTCAAATCGCCAAACAAGATGACTACGAGACCGTTGGGCAGAGATGGGTGCGCCCCGCCGATGCGATAGAAAAAAGTCGCGTGGGTGAAATCGATTTGATGTTTCCGACCATCAAGACTCTTGAAAGTCTTTCGCGTTTTGCAACCGTTCAAGAGTTGCTCACGCACGCGCGTGAACCAAAACCCAAGGAACTCATGACGCCTCGCATGGGTACGGGACGAAACGGCGAACTTCAAACACTCGTCGCAAGCGATTACGCCTATGCCGAACTCGGAAAAATCGATCCGCAAGGCGCGGGTACTGCAAAAACATATATCGAACCCGGTGTCCCCGTAGAAATTGCACCAAACGTATGGCGCCTCACCGCCCCCAACCCAGGAATGATGACGGGTCCAGGCACAAACTCTTATCTCATCGGCAATCAAGACACGGGCGTGGCAGTCATCGACCCGGGACCACCTCTTACCGAGCATATCGACGCCCTGATAAAAGCCGCGCGCGGACCGATTAAATGGATTCTTTGTACTCACACGCATCTTGACCACTCACCCGCGGCGCTTGAACTGAAGGCGCGAACCGGTGCAATATTATTTGGCATGCCCCCACCGCCCTACCCGAATCAAGACCAAACCTTTGTACCTGACGTTGTTGTGAGTCATCAGCAAAGGCTGCAAGTTGCAGGCGCAGACCTACGCGTAATCCACGTGCCTGGGCACGCCTCAAATCAAGTCTGTTACCTGCACGAAACCGAACACTTGATGTTTACGGGTGACCATCTTATGCAAGGCTCAACTGTCGTCATTAGCCCACCAGACGGCAACATGGCGACATACCTCGCGTCATTGCGCCTGCTGCTAGATGAGCAGATTGATTTTCTGGCACCGGGGCACGGCTTCTTGATGGACAAGCCCAATAATGCGGTCGAGCGCGTGTTGATTCATCGCCAAGACCGTGAGAATAAAGTTGTGGCTGCGCTTAAAACCTTTGAGCAGCCAGTGACGCTTGAAGAGCTCGTGCCGGTTGCTTATAAAGACACAGCCGAAAAATTACATAAAGTTGCGATGCGCTCGCTGTTTGCTCATCTGCAAAAGCTCGTTGAAGAACAGCGTGTTACGTATGCAAACGATCGTTGGCAACTGACGCGTTAACCTGCGCATCACTAGAGCAGTGTGAGTGCATTTTGAGAATATCAGGCAATGCGTTGCAGGCCCGCGCCAAGGCTCTGTCAGCGCATTGACCATTTAAAGCTCAACACGTGCGCGCTGGCACTAATGCTTATTTTTAAAGTATTCGGGCATCACGTCGCAGCGATAGCAAGCCAGCGAGCAAGATCAGCAGCGCACCCAACGCTAAAAACAAAGCCGTCACCTCAGTGCTTTGGTGTTTCTCTAGACGTATCGTGGTAGCGAGTGCCGCATAGACTTTTTTCAAATCACTCGCATTGGTCGCGCGATAGTAATCAGCCAAGGTGATGTCGGCAATTTTTTTAAGTACCGTCTCATCAAGCTTGACTCGCATCGACAACCCCTGCGCCTTCAACACCACACCTTCGGGTGTACCTACGCCCACGGTATAGACTCGCACGCCGTGGTCTGCCGCGAGTTGGGCCATCTTCAGCACATCAGGCCCCATGTTGCTTTGTCCATCTGAGATCAACACAATCGCAAGGGCCTTGTTTGATCCTGGGTCAAGCTTGATCTGAGTCGAGCCTTTTGGATCAGCGCCCAAGGGCTTGCCTGTGTCTTTGGGTGGCGGCCGATCTGCTTCAGTGAGAAGCTTTTCAACTTCGATGCCAGAACCTGGCAATAATTGCGCCAGAGCAATCAAAATACCACTGCCCAACGCAGAACCTGTTTGCAAGGGCAGCGCTTCGATCGCCTGATAGAGTTCAGCGCGACTCACCGTTGGGGCTTGCGCCACGGCAGCGGTACTTGCTACCGTGACGATCCCGACTTTGACCTGAGAAGGTTGCTCGGCGATAAACGTGCGCACCGCAGCCTGCGCCGCTTCAATCCGACTCGGTTGCACATCGGTGGCTCGCATGCTTCCAGACGTATCAATTGCAAGCATCACCGTATCTAAGCGGCCAGGCAATAGCAACACCGCTCGCGGCCGTGCCAACGAGAATATGACAACGCTGATCCCACACAGCATCAACAAGGCATACCCATGACGTGACCATTTTTGCGCACGACAAAGCCATGCATAGCCACCGATTAAAACGGGCAACCCGGCGAAGACCCACAACAGCGAGGGCCAAAGCAGCGTAAGTGAATTCAAAGAAAGCATAGCGCTAGTGACCTACCAACGTGTTCGCGGTGGTGCTCGCTTGAACGCTTTCTGAAGTGCTTGCAGTCGCATCTGCCGCTAACTGACTTCGCCGTTTACGTAAGCGCGTAAAACGAACAAGCGCCTGATCAAGGGGTTCATCTGTTTGCAACTCTAGGCAATCAACCCCGGCATTTGCAAAATATTCACGTAACTGTTGCTCGCGAAGCACGGCCTGTTCAGCAAACCGCTGCCGAAAAGCCTTATCGTGCGAGTCAATAAAAATCTGCTCACCCGTCTCAGCATCTTGCATCACCAACAGGCCATTGTTAGGCAAAACCGTTTCAATCGGATCAAACAAGCGAATCGCAACAACCTCATGACGACGCGCCAATTGATTCAAGGCACGATCCCAGCCAGGCTGACTTAAAAAATCAGACAACACAAACACAGTTGAACGACGCTTCAAGATCGACTGCGCATCAATCAAAAGCTTACCTAAATCCGTTTCTTGCGTTTGCTTGACTGACTCGGCTCGTGTCATACGCTCTAGAAGATGCAGCACCTGGCGCCTACCTGAGCGTGCAGGTATAACAACATTCGCGTGAGCTCCTGCGCCGGTATACAGCAACGCACCGATACGATTGCCATGTTTTGTCAACAAGCGTGACAACACACCAACACATTCAATCGCCAAAGTTCTTTTACTGATTACCCCAGAGCCAAAATCAACCGAGCCAGATAAATCCATCAAAAACCACGCCGTCATTTCGCGATCTTCTTGATGCTCGCGCACATAAGGCGTTTGCATTCTGGCCGTCACGTTCCAGTCAATATGGCGAACGTCGTCGTGCGCTTGATACTCTCGCAAGTCGGCGAGCATCAAACCGGCACCGCGAAAAAGTGTGCGATAGTCTCCTTGCAGTTGCCCATCGAGCCGACGAATCACCGTCCACTCGAGTTGTCTGAGCAACGCCTCTGAGGTTGGCACAACGACTGAGTGCTCAGGTGCATGTGCTACATCGACAGATGCGCCGGCAAATAAACCTCGAGCACGCACCTCGCCCGGCGCAGCATCTGTGCGGCGCTTTAAACGTTTAAGAAACGCGAACATGACTATCGAGTGGCTTATCAGGGACAGGCACCGCACGTAGTATCTTCTCAATCAACTGATCTGCCGATAATCCTTCTGCTAAAGCCTCGTACGACAACACCAGACGATGACGTAAGACATCAGGCACCAAATCTACAACGTCTTGCGGTAACGCATAACCACGTCCGCGCAAAAACGCCAAGGCGCGTGCACCTTCAATTAAACCGATGGTCGCGCGCGGACTCGCACCAAACGTCAGGTAACGCGCGAGATCGGGCAAACCAAAGCGAGCAGGATCTCGCGTCGCTGCAACAAGCTTGACGGCATATTGAATCAAACCCGGGTCAACGTAGCCTTGACGCGATTGCGACTGCAACGTTGCGATTTGCTCGGTGGTAGCGACAGCGCCGATTGCAATTGCCGGCCCAATCACTCGTTGCACGATCACAAATTCTTCTTCTTCTTTGGGGTAGCCCACCAACACTTTCATCATGAAGCGATCAACCTGCGCCTCAGGCAAGGGGTAAGTGCCTTCAGTCTCGATCGGATTTTGAGTCGCCATCACTAAAAAAGGCGATGGTACTTTGTGGGTCTGGCCTGCAATGGTGACTTGCCTTTCTTGCATCACCTCAAGCAACGCGCTTTGCACCTTGGCTGGTGCCCGATTAATTTCGTCAGCAAGCACAAGATTGGCAAAGACAGGCCCCAGCACCGTACTAAATTCACTCGTTCGTTGGTTATAAATTTGCGTACCCACTAAATCTGCCGGCAGCAGGTCAGGCGTAAATTGAATCCGCTTAAACGTACCTTGTATCGCTTTGGCCAAGGTGTTGACTGTCAAGGTTTTGGCCAACCCCGGCACGCCCTCGATTAACAAGTGACCTTGCGCCAAAATCGCAACTAACATCCGCTCTAAAAACTGGTCTTGCCCCACCACCATACGCTTGACTTCGTACAGCACTCGCTCCATTAAGACGGCTGTCTCTTGAACAGGTTGCGGTGATTGCCCACGGTTCCAAGCTTGAGTATCACTATTCATCGCTATGTCTCGTTATTCATGACCTAACCACTAAAACGGAGGCATGCCCAAAGCAGTCCCCGCGCTCTCTATCGTGATGGCAAAACCAATTCCAATAAATGTTCTGATACTGGTTGGGTTCAAGATAGCCGTCACGATCCCCAGCACTTCGCCTGCCATATTCACTAAAGGGCCGCCAGAGTTACCAGGATTAGCAGCCGCATCGAACTGAATCAAGCCGGTGAGTGGTGGACCTTCTGCTGGCTTAAACGTGCGATTTAAACCAGAAACCACCCCCGCAGACACCGAGGCGCCCAAGCCAAAAGGAAAACCCACTGCCACCACGTCGTCGCCCGGGCTCAGATTTTGGCTTGAGCCGAGCGTGGCAGGCTGCAAATCATCAGGGATATTTAACGGTTTCAATACAGCCAAGTCTTTGTCGCGCTGGGCAGAAACGATCACCGCAGGCGACTCCAAACCGTCGGCAAAGGTCACGACGAGTCGCGGCGCCGAGGCGACGACGTGCAGATTAGTCAAAATCGTGCCATCGTCTTTGATGACCACGCCAGTCCCGACGCCAAAGTCATCGTCACCCACCTGCGTGCCTTTCGCCTCAAGGATGTCACCACGAATACGAACGATCGAAGGTGCGATGAGCGCGGCCGCCCTCGCCGCACGTGCAGGTAATTCTTTGGTTGCCAGGGTGTGCAAGACAGCAGCGTCAATCTGCTCTTGCGTCAACTCAGTACGGGCCGGTTGAAAATAGTCGTAGACGAACAGCATCGACAAGCTAAACAGAGCGCCTAGCGCCAGCCAGCCAAGCCGCTCATAGCGCCCCCGCAGCCTCGAAAACTTTAATGACGAGGCACTAGGTACAACAGACTCGTCAACCACAGCCGACCCCTCAGGTATTTTTTGACCTGAGACTGAACGACGGCTGTAGAGCGCGGCCCGTTTCATAAATAACCCAATCCCGCCAAGCGGTGATAAAGTGATGATTCATCATAACTCTACTGATGCCTTCATGCACTTTATTTGGCCACACTTTTTATGGTGTTTTGCTCTAGTGCTTGCGCTGCCCTTGATCTATTTTTGGCTACTGAAGCGCAAACATCGCCTTGCGTATAGGTATCCGAATCTCCGCATTATTCGCCAAGCGCTCGGTCCGCGTAACAGCTGGCGCCGTCACACTCCTCCGGCGTTATTGTGGCTGGCTTTGTGCGCTGCCGTAATTGGTGGTGCCAGGCCCACCGCACAAGTCACGTTGCCTGCTGACTACATGACCCTTGTGCTTGCGGTAGACGTCTCACGCAGCATGCTGGCTGAAGACGTTGAGCCCAACCGGATTCAAGCCGCGCAGGCAACAGTCAAAGAGTTTTTACGCGAGCTTCCTAACAATATTCGCGTCGGCGTTGTCTCTTTTGCTGGCACGGCGCAAGTGGTGCAACAAGTCACTGACGAACGCGAAGCCTTAGTCGCCTCAGTGGATCGCTTTCAATTGCAACGCGGCACCGCCACGGGCAGTGGGCTTTTGCTCGCGTTAGCGACCTTGCTACCGAACTCTGGGGTAGACCTGCAAGCAGCGATCTATGGCGATGAATTTGGGCGCTGGGGCAGCAAACCACTGGCAGAGCGTAAACCCGTTGCGCCGCCGACCGCCGCCCCCGCACCCGTTCCTCCAGGATCCTATGCCAGCGGTGCAATCATCCTTCTTTCAGATGGCCGGCGCACCAGCGGACCCGATCCGCTCGCTGCGGCCAAGCAAGCCGCGCAGCGAGGTGTTCGCGTCTACACCGTGGCCTTCGGAACCCCCAATGGTTTTATCCCTGGCTTTGAAGGCTCATCCTTCTACGCACGGGTCGACGAGAAAGCACTACAAGCGATGGCAAAAATCACCGAGGGCGAGTTTTTTCGGGCGGGTAACTCGCAGGATTTAAAAGAAGTCTATCGTCATTTATCCAGTAAATTTTCTCTTGAAAGACGTGATACTGAAGTCACTGCCCTGTTTGGTGCACTATCGCTTGTCCTGACGATCTTAGCGCTGGCTCTTTCATTGCTTTGGTTTAAACGCTCAGCACCCGCACGTTAATTTTTTCAGTCACTCACAGGACCCTCTTATGGATCGCAGAACCTTCATCCTTAGTTCTGGTGTCGTCACTGGCCTTGCTCAGTTACCGTCCCTGAGTTTCGCGCAAGCGGGCAAATCACTATTACGCTGGGTGCCCGAAACGGATCTCGCCTTGCTTGATCCGATGTTCACAACTGCGACCATCACCGCTTGTCACGCGCTGCAGGTCTTCGACACGCTATATGGCTTAGACGAAAACTACCAGCCTCAACTTCAAATGGTTGGCAGTCAAACATTAGAAAATAATGACTTGACCTGGAAACTCACCTTACGTGACGGACTCAAATTTCATGATGGCAGTCCTGTCACCTCAAAGGATATCGTCGCAAGCATCACCCGTTTCGGCAAACGCAACCCCCTTGGGCAAACCCTTTTTGGCCTGATCAGTGAACTCAAGGCCATCAACGAAAAAACCGTCGAAATTAACCTGAGCAAGCCGTTTCCTTTGCTGAAGTACTCGCTCGCGGGTGCGTCGGCCTCGATCATGCCAGAACGACTTGCCAAAACGCCCGACAATGTCCCAGTGAAAGAAATGATTGGCAGCGGCCCTTATCGTTTTATTGCTGATAAATGGGTCTCTGGCTCACAAGTCGTTTACGAAAAATTCACTGATTATGTTCCACGCACCGAAGGGGCGGTCAGCAATACTGCAGGGCCAAAAATTGCGCATGTCACTGAGATCAAATGGCAAGTTATCAATGACCGCGCCACTGCAGTTGCTGCACTACAAAACAACGAGGTGGACGGTATCGAATCGATCGATAACGACTTCATCCCGATCTTACGCAAAGACCCCGCGATTACGTTGATTAAAAGCCCATTGCCAGCAATTTCAATCATGCGTTTTAATCACCTTCATCCACCCTTTGATAATGTCCTGATGCGTCGTGCCATTCTTGCTGTGGTGAATCAAACCGAATACATGACCGCAGCCAATGGCTCAGATTTTCCTGAATTCTGGAGTGATCAAGTCGGGGTTTGGGTACCGGGTACGCCCATGGCCACCAAGGCGGGATTAGAGAAACTGACAGGCAAACGTGATTTTGGCCTTGCCCGCTCGCTCATCAAAGAGTCTGGCTACAAGGGCGAACCTCTCGTGCTGCTTGACCCAGTCGACTCGCCAAAGTATCACGCAGCGGCCCTGGTCACTGCCGATTTGTTTAAAAAGCTGGGCTTGAAAGTCGACTTGCGCTCAATGGACTGGGGCAGCTATTTGCAGCGCCGCAATAGCCAAGAGCCCCCTGCCTCGGGCGGCTGGCATGTGGGATTCACTGCCATGACTGGCACAAGCAACCTCGACCCGACAAATAATCTAGGGATCCGAGGCACCGGTAAACAGGCTTGGTTTGGCTGGCCCACCAACCCCACCATTGAAAAACTGCGCACCGCTTGGTTTTACGCGCCAACGCTTGAGCAACGTAAAGCACTCTGCCAAGATATTCAACTACAGGTGCTAGACCAAGTTCCCTACATCCCTTTAGGTGCCGCCTATAACCTCATGGCGTTGCGCAAGGGTTGGGTAAATTTTCAGGCGCAAGGGCCGGTATTCTATACGATGCGTCAAGGCTAAAGCACTCGACTCAGTTCGAGCCCTTCGTTAAGCGCTGCATAAAGGCTTAGAGACAGACAATGCGCAGTCGCTTCGTTAAGCGCTGCGCAGCACCTTCGCCTTCATTCTCTGTAACCAAGTCGCAAGGTCGTCAACGTAGGTGAACATGGCGGGGATCACCAACAAACTGAGTATGGTCGAGGTCAATAGACCACCAATCACCGCAATCGACATGGGCGAACGAAAGCTCGGATCCGAACCCCAACCAATAGCAATCGGAAACATCCCAGCGATCATTGCGATCGTCGTCATGACGATTGGACGCGCCCGCTTATGACAAGCATCTAAAAGAGCATCTGTGCGTGAGACGCCACCGCGCCTAGCCACAATCGCATATTCAACCAGCAAAATTGAATTCTTGGTCACAATCCCCATCAACATAATCAAACCAATCAACGAGGGCATTGAAAAACTTTTTCCGGTTAAGAGCAACGCCACAAAGGCGCCACCAATCGATAGGGGCAGTGCGCCAAGGATGGTGATTGGCTGTAAAAAGTCGTGAAACAGCAACACTAAAATCATATATATACACAGCAAGCCGATCGCCATCGCCAAGCCAAAGCTCGCAAATAGCGCTTGCATTTCTTTTGCATCACCGAGTTCAGTCTGACGCACACCAGCTGGCAAGTTTCGCAACCCCGGTAAGGCAACCGCCTCGGCATAGACCTCACCCAACTGACGCGAGCCCAACTCGACGTCAAGCACCACGTTGCGACTACGGTTTAAACGATCAATCTGCGCTGGGCCGCTATCCATCGTCAGGGTGGCCACGTTACCCAGCAAAACAGGGCCGTAGCGACCCGGTACCGTTAAGCGCGCGAGCGCATCAATATCCGTGCGTGCAGCGTCAGGCAATTTGACCCGAATCGGAATCTGTCTTTCAGATAACGTGAGTTTGGGCAAACTCACGTCATAATCGCCACTGGTTGCCACGCGTAAGGTTTCAGCAATACTTTGTGCCGTCACGCCTAAATCTGCTGCGCGTGCAAAGTCGGGGCGCACGATCAATTCAGGGCGCACCAAGCTAGCCGACGACATTACATTACCCACACCTTTTAAGCCGCGCAGCTCGCCCTCAACCACATGCGCCGCTGCGGTTAAGGCAACCGGGTCTTCACTTTGCAACACGATCTGCATTTTTACGCCGACATCTTGCGGCCCAACCGTAACCCGAACCCCAGGCTCGCGCGAAAGCAATTTACGAATATCAGCCTCAACCTCTTGCTGATTTTTTTTGCGGTCTGAGCGATGCACTAAGGTGACAGTCAAAGACGCCTTGCGCACCTCGGCTGCAGAGCCTCGGGCAAACGCATCGCCTGACACACCCGCACCAACCGAACTAAATACTTTAACCACCTCAGGAATCGTCTCAAGTTTGAGGCGCGCACGCTCAGCCGCTAAGTAAGTCTCTTGTAACGTGCTACCCGGCGCGCGTTCAATATTGACCAGCGTTTGACTGCGATCTGCCGGCGGCACAAACCCTTTAGGCAAGAGCGGCACTAACGCAATGGATCCTGCAAAAAATAGTGTTGCCAACACAAGCGTCACTAGCCGATGCGACAAGCACCAGCTCACTGATTTGAGGTAACTGCGCATCACCCAGCCATCAGGTGGTTCTTGCGCTGACTCAGGCACTGCTTTCATCAAGTAAGCAGCCATCATAGGAGTCAGCAAACGTGCAACCAAGAGCGACGCTAAAATAGCGAGCACTGCGGTCCAGCCAAATTGTTTAAAAAACTTTCCTGGAATCCCCGCCATGAAAGCGGTCGGCAAAAACACAGCCACCAAAGCGAACGTCGTAGCAACAACAGCCAACCCAATTTCGTCGGCGGCTTCAAGAGCGGCCTGAAAAGGCGTTTTACCCATGCGCAGATGGCGCGCGATGTTTTCAACCTCAACGATCGCATCGTCGACGAGAATGCCGACCACCAAGGCCAGCGAGGTCAACGTCACCATGTTTAAGGTGAAGCCAAATAAATAGATCCCTAAAAATGCCGGCAAAATCGACAAAGGCAAGGCTGCAGCCGACACAATGGTGGCACGCCAATCGCGTAAAAAATACCATACGACAATCACCGCCAGAATCGCACCTTCGTACAGCAAGTGCATCGAGCCTTCGAAGTTTTCTTCAGTTTTTGCGACGTTATCGATTTGCTCTGTGATCTGAATATCAGGCCGTGCGACGCGCAGGTTATTAACGACTTGCCGCACTTCTTTTGCAAGCGCGACTTCATTCGCACCTTTACTACGCATAATTTCAAAGGCCACGACCGTTTGACCGTTCACCAAGGCCATCGAGCGGCGCTCTGCCGTAGCATCAACAATCGTTGCAATTTGATTCAGACGAACTCTACGCCCATCTTGCAACGAAAAATCAAGCTTACCGAGCTCATCGGCTGAACTTGCCGTTGCAATGGTCCGCACGGCTTGTTCGGCGCCGCCCACGTCGCCCCGACCACCGGGCGCCTCTTGTTGAATTTGACGCAAGCGACGCGAAACCTCAGCAGCCGTCACATTCAGCGCCGCCATCCGAGCGGGATCTAGCTCGACTCTTACCTCGCGGGTGAGGCCACCCATGCGCTTCACGCGGCCAACGCCGTTCGCCGTCAACAACTGCTTAGCCACGGTGTTATCCACAAACCAAGACAATGCCTCTTCGTCGATTTGCTTAGAGGTGACCGCATAAGTCAATAGCGGTTTGCCCGCCGTCGTCGCACGCACAACCGTTGGGTCACGCACATCAGCGGGCAACTCGGCCCGCACGCGCGCCACGGCATCTCGCACATCGTTCACCGCCTCCATGGGATCTTTTTCAAGAATGAACTCAACGGTAATCACCACCACACCTTCGAGTATTTTGGTGTAGAGATTCTTAATACCCTGCAATGTCGCAATTGAATTTTCTAACTTGCGCGCCACCTCGGTTTCAAGCGTCGCAGGCGCAGCGCCCGGCAACTGCGCCTCGACCGTCACCATCGGCAATTCAATGTCTGGAAAATCTTGAACACCAATCGCCTTGAAGGCCAACACGCCTGCAATAGACAGCAAAATAAAAAGCAGAATCGCTGGTATCGGATTACGAATCGAGAAAGCGGAAAAATTCATCTTTTTGTCTACTTGGTCTGAGCCGTCGCTGAAACCGCAACCAAGTCATCATTGGTCAAAAACCCGGCCCCCGATTCAACGATCTTATCGGAGGTCGTGACACCCACGAGCACTTCGATGCGGGCGCCCACTCTACGCCCAACACTGACTTTAGTCTGCACAACTCGCTGGTTCTCACCAACCTTAAACACATAACTGAACCCATCGCGCATGACGACTGACTCTTGTGGCAACGTAAGCCCTTGTGTGGCCCCTAATTGAAACTGGCCACTTGCAAACATACCGGCTCGCACAGGAGGCTCGTCATTCGGGGTTTTAGGCAAGTCAACAAAGACCACGGCTGTTCGAGCCTGCGGATCAACAGTTGGACCAATCACACGGACCGTACCCAGCATGGCGGGTGCACCCTTGGGCAAACTCGCTGGAAATACACTCACCGGCATCCCCACTTTAATCCGACTGAGTTCTTCAGAGGTCACCTCAGCGCGCCATTCAAGGCGTTGCTGACGCACCATCCGAAACAACTCGGTACCCGGTGGCACAACCGAACCCACTGTAGCTTGGCGCATTGAAATAACCCCGTCGTCGGGCGCACGCACCTCAGCGTATTTCAGTCTTAATTCTTGAACTTGAACGAGCGCGGCGGTGGCCTCGAGTCTGGCTTGGGCCGTTTGCTCTGCTGTCAAATATTGATTGATCTGCTGGGCCGATAAAGCGCCCGAATTTTTTAAGCTTCTAGCACGGGCGGCGTTGGCCTTCGCGTCGGCGAGCGCTGCCCTCGCTTCGGCTTGCTGCGCTTTTTGCACGGCCAAGTCAGCCAGCACAGTATCGGTTGCAAAGAGTGCGAGCACCTGACCTTTCTGAACAACATCTCCAATATTCACCAGCACCTCAGCCATACGCAACCCACCCACCTGCGCACCGATCAGCGCCTCTTGCCAGGCAGCGATACTGCCATTGGCTGTAATCACCGCCGCAATTTGCGCGATCTCAGGGCGAGTCACCGTGACGGTTAGACCGGCGCGTGGCGCGTCTTGACTCGCCTGCGCGAGGTGCGGCAATGTGGCAAAGCTCGCCAAACTCAATAGACCGCTCAACACCAGTTTGTTGAAACTAGAGCGTGGTTTAAATTTCATGGTTTTGAATTGCCTATAGTCGTGTCTTTTAATGCTGTCTGAGCAAGGCCATTCAAGGCCATCGAATCTTTCAACGTCCAGCCGCCACCCACTGCACGATATAAAGCGATCATGGAATTGACACGATCACGCCGCACTGAGGCCAAAATATTATCGGCATTCACCGAGAGCCTCCTGACTTCTTCAAGATCAAGAACGCTCGCTAACCCGAATTTAAATTTCTCTTCAGAGGCAGTGAGAGACTGGCGATAGCCTTTAGATGAGATCTCAGCCTCGGTGTCGCGCAACGCCAAACTATTGAGGCGAATCAGCGCATCCTCAACCTCACGTATGGCGCGACGTGCCTGACTGCGATAGTTGACCTCGGCAGCCTGGTACGCAATTTTGGCCGCATCCAAATTTGCCGCTCGGCGGCCTGAATCAAAAAACGGCATTGTTAGCGACGGACCAATCGACCAAGTCGTTGCGCTAATGGTTAGTGCATTGGTACTGAAATCTAAAGGTCCGATGCTCCCTAAGAGCGAGAGCCGTGGAAACCGGTCGGCCTCGCGAACACCGATATCAGCACTAGCAGCGGCCAGCTCGCGCTCGGCGGCTGCCAGGTCAGGGCGTTGCGAAAGCACTTGCGCCGGCACTTGCTGCACGGCAGGCATCAACGGCCTAGGCAAAATCTTAGACTGCGGCGCAAGCCGTCGCTGTAAATCCGCTTCAACCAGGCCCGTTAACGCAACTAACGCTTTCACCGCTAACTCACAGTCGGCTTGTTGCGCCACCCAGCGCCCTTGCCCCTCAGCGGCGCTGGCGCGCGCGAGCGCAGCGTTGGCAGGTGACTGAAACCCCGAAGCGGCCAGTTGCTCAGTGAGCTTAGCGGTACGAGCGCGAGACTTAGCGTCTGCTGAGGCTAGGGCCACAAACTGCTCGCAGGCCCGATAATTGACATACAGATTTGCAGTATCCGCGGCAACAGCAATGCGCGCGTCGTGCCAGTTGGCAACTTGCGCCTCTAATCTCGCCCGGGCAGCCTCGCTTCCGCGCGCCAAACCACCAAATAAATCGAGTTCCCAACCGGACTGCAACTGAGCTTGAGTGGTCGTGGCCAACGCAACGGGCCCACCCAATTGAAATGTCCCACGGGTGAGACCTGCCGAACCGTTGACGACAGGCAGCGCCGCGGCGTTCGTTCCGACCAGCAACGCACGAGTTTGAGCGATTCTAAGAGCCGCCTGCGCCATGGTGTTGCTTTGCTCTTGGGCGGCAGCAATCAGCGCCACCAAGGTTGGGTCATTAAACTGACGCCACCAGTCTTGCAACGAAGCAAGGTCACCACCGTGGGCAACCGGAGGCTGCCATCCTTGCGGCTGGTTAGGCACTTGAGTGGCGCGTTGGGCGTCGTAATCAGGGCCCAAGGTGATACAGCCCACTAACGTACAAGTCGTCACCAAACAGACCGCCAAGCGGATAACTAAAACGGTCTTTAGCAGCATAGTGAATTAGGGTCAAAAACCGCAAAATGAAGAAGCTCCGCCAACGGCGAAACTTCAAAAAATCTCTAGAAAAGAACGCGAGCTACGTCGCAGAAACCTGATGAAACCGCGAATTCTGACGAAACCGCGATCTGACGAAACCGATAATCTTGAAGTTTAATACACAAAGGCTGTGAATTTGACTAATTCCTGTGCAAACCAACGATGTCAGGAGCAAATGCCTAGCGAAGGCCCCGTCAAACGTAAAAATCACCCGTCAAACACACGGATAGCCAGCCAAACGCAGGAATAGCACCCCAAATCTAACAATAAAAAATGCCGAAGACACAAAAAACACCTTTGACACTAAATTATTCTTTTTTCGTAGAAAATACTGCAGATTACGGGTTGATCGTTTAGGATAGCGATCAGTAATAAGAAGCAATGACTGGCTGATTTGATCTTCAAAATTACAAAAACAACCATCACTAACTGGAGACATAAAATGGGATACAACGTCACACATATCGCAAAGCGCCTTGTGCTGGGAACAATGCTTAACGCGCTCAGTCTGCTCGCATTCACCGCGCAGGCTGCGTTTCCAGACAAGCCTGTCACGATCGTTGTGCCCTTCGGCGTGGGGGGCAGTTCTGATGCTCAAGCACGTGTCGTCGCCCAAGCACTTAGTAAAAAATGGAATCAACCAGTAGTCGTTGATAATCGCCCAGGTGGCCAA
>CANKOW010000071.1 GCA_947484295.1 Alcaligenaceae bacterium
CTAGCTCCAGCATCGGCATCCACAGCAGCGCCAGCTCTCGCTGCGGCCCATGCGCCTAACAAGACCTCGGTCGCCTCTTCGACCCCGGGATCTGCATCTTGAGCTCTGACCGTTCTGACAACACCGCAACAGAAAGCAATACTGCGCCTGGCCAAGACGCTGAGCAAGCACCCGCCGCCAACGAAAGCTTCATGTCTCACCTGATTGAACTGCGCACAAGACTGTTGCGCGCAGTGGGCACTATTGTCGCGGTGTTTGTTGTCCTGTTTATCTATCCCGGCGCTTCTGTGATCTATGACATCTTGGCAGCACCGATGCTCGCCTCGCTGCCTCAAGGTACGCGCATGATCGCCACTGGCGTCATTACCCCTTTTATGGTGCCAATGAAGGTGACCATGATGGCCGCTTTTATTGTGTCGCTGCCAATGGTGCTCTATCAGGTATGGGCCTTTGTCGCACCCGGCTTATACCGCCACGAACAACGCTTAGCGCTGCCACTGATCGTTTCAAGTTCGCTGCTTTTTATTGGCGGGATGGCTTTTTGCTATTTTGTCGTATTTAAGTCGGTCTTTACCTTCATTGCCTCCTTTGCACCAGAGTCCATCACGCCGGCGCCAGACATCGAGGCCTATCTAAGTTTTGTCATGACCATGTTTTTGGCCTTTGGTGTCACGTTTGAAGTTCCTGTTGCCGTCGTGTTATTGGTACGAATGGGGATTGTGACGCTCAAACAGCTCAAAGAATCTCGAGGTTACGTAATCGTGGGCGCCTTCGTGATCGCCGCCGTGGTGACGCCTCCAGATGTTGTCAGCCAGTTTTTACTGGCTGTGCCCTTGTGTGTTCTTTATGAGGTTGGCATCCTGGTTGCACGAGGCGTCAAGCCGCGCAAAGAAGACAAGGCTGACGACGCCTCAGACGCTGCGTCCTAAGATTTGCACAGACTAGGCATGGTTTGCACATTAAATATATCTGTAACCCTTTATCCTCTTTGCAATAGTGGTTTCAAGACAAATATCTCTTGTGACTAAGTGTTTTAAGGTATATCTTTTTACTATTGGTTAATACTCTTAGCGTCGTCTGAGTTAACTAATGTCTAGTCAGATCGAACCTATTGTGGTTCGATCGTTGGCACTTAAAGGGACCATCGTGCTCGCTCATCGTCTTAAACAGGCCCGTCTACGCGCGGGGCTGTCACAAGAAAAGCTCGGCAAACTCGCCGGTATTGATCCAATGTCCGCAAGCGCTCGTATGAACCAATACGAACGAGGTAAGCACTCACCTGACTACCAACTGATGTGCCGCGTGGCTGAACTACTCAACATGCCGGTTAGTTGGTTTTACACCGAAGACGAAGAAATGGCGCGTTTGCAAGAGATCGCCTTTCACCTCGACGTTAATGTGCGTCGGCCTTTGTTGGTGCAAGCCGAGTCTTTGTTCGCAGCAAATGCGCCCGCGGCAAAGAATCCACCGGCAGAGCCTGCCAACTAGACTTGTCTGTTGGTTTACTTCGGTTTGACCGGGCGCTGCCCAAGCGTCATGGTCAAGTTTTGTTTGCGCCCATTTCGATAAATGCCCAACTCAACCATCTCTCCCGGCGCATACGCCGCGATTCGCGCCATGAGTCGCTGCGTATCGTTAATGGGTTGACCAGCAATGGTTTGGACGATGTCGCCCACCTTTAGCCCACCTTTTGCACCTGGGCCGTCTCGCATCATGCCCGCAATAATTACGCCTCCTGCCCGCTCTAAACCGAAAGCACGCGCCAGGTCTGCGGTCATGTCTTGCGGTTCGATGCCCAGCCAACCTCGCTTCACAAAACCAAACGTGACGATTTCACTCAAAACCTTTTGCGCGGCTGCAGCAGGGATCGCAAAGCCAATGCCCAACGAGCCTCCTGATTTTGAATAAATTGCTGTGTTGATGCCCACCAAACGTCCCTGTGTATCAATCAACGCGCCGCCCGAGTTACCAGGATTAATCGCCGCATCGGTTTGTATGAAGTTTTCGTAGGTGTTGATCCCCAACCTGTCACGCCCTAAAGCAGACACGATCCCCATGGTCGTGGTTTGGCCCACACCGAAGGGATTGCCTATCGCAAGCACAACGTCCCCTACCCTCAATGGCGCAAGCGTACTAAAGGCCAACTCAGGCAACTGCGCCAGATCAACCTGCAGTACCGCAAGATCTGAGTCTGCGTCGACACCCAACACCTTGGCCACTGCTTGCCGACCATCCGCCAGTGCAACCACAATTTCGTCAGCACCATCAATGACGTGGAGATTCGTGAGCACCAGTCCCTTGGCAGACACCACTACCCCTGAGCCTAGATTGGTCGTTTGTTGTGTTTGATGAAATCCCGGCATTTGTTCGAAAAACTTGCGCAACGCCGGGTCGGCGTTCAAAGGGATGCGCGATACCGATACGCGTTTGGTGGTGTGTATATTGACCACGGCGGGTGCCGCGACAGAAACTGCCCCAGCATACGAACTTGGTGCTTGAGAGGCGAGGCTGTCAGGACTGGGTAATAATTCAGGGGTGGGGCGAGGGCTGCGGACGTGCGGCGTGACCTGCAACCAGTCTGGGCGCAATGTTGAGATCACAAATAAAACTGCTATACAGACTGTTACCGCTTGAGCAAACAGCAACCAAAGTCGATGCATGAGGTGTTCCAAAAATGATAAAAACGGTTTCAACCCACACGTTAGAGCAGTGGCTCAACGTGACCCTCAACACAGCAGCCTTCAATGACTACTGCCCTAACGGCTTGCAAGTTGAAGGTAAGCCGACCATCTCGCATATTATCTCGGGCGTGACAGCAAGTCAGGCTTTAATTGACGTTGCAGCCCAACGCCAAGCCGGCGCGTTGCTCGTGCATCATGGCTGGTTTTGGAAGGGCGAAGACCCTAGAATCTTAGGGACACGCAAACGGCGTCTAGCTACGCTACTGGCTCACGATTTAAATTTGCTTGCCTTCCATCTGCCCTTAGACGCTCACCCCGTGCTTGGCAACAACGCACAGCTTGCGAGGGTGCTGGGTTTGCTTGCCGAGCCAGCAACGGCTTCAAACGGTCTGCTTTGGTTTGGCTCAATGCCCGGCGCCAGCACACTTGCCCAGATTGCCGGCCGCGTCGAGCAGCGCTTAAACCGCCTGCCATTGGTCATCGGCGCAGAACAATTAGCCGTAGAGCGCATTGCCTGGTGCACTGGGGCCGCCCAAAACATGCTTGATCAGGCGATTCGCGGTGGCGCTCAGGTGTTTATCACTGGCGAAGTGTCTGAGCAAAGTGTGCACTTGGCGCGAGAGGCAGGTGTCGGCTTTATCAGCGCAGGCCACCATGCGACCGAGCGCTATGGTGTCCAAGCACTCGGCCAGGCGATTGCCCAAGAATTTGGGATTTACGTGGACTTTATCGATATCAACAATCCGGTGTAAGTGCCTACTTTTTAAGCGAGTCCCTAATTTCGCGTAGCAACTCAATGTCTTCAGGCGTCTTAGCTGGGGGCGCCGCTAGATCCATTTTGGCGCGGGCAGTGTTGATTGCCTTCACCATAAAAAAGATGACGAACGCCAGCAAAACAAAGTTAATGACGATTGTTAAAAAATTACCCCAGGCAAACAGGTTCGCCCCGGCCTTTGTTAGGTCAGCGTAAGTCTCGGGGCCCGCATACTGTGCAGGACGAGACAACACAATGTACTTGTTGCTAAAGTCAACCGAGCCGCCCACCAAAAAATTGACCACTGGCATGACGATATCTTTGACCAAAGAGTCAACGATTTTGCCAAAAGCCGCCCCCACGATCACGCCCACCGCTAAATCAACTACGTTCCCGCGGAGCGCAAACTGTTCAAATTCTTTGAGAATTCCTTTTCCCTGCGCCATTTCCGATTTCTCCAATAGAAAGTCCTTGCTCGGACGGGCTATAATAAGACCCTAAAACGTTTGCAACAAGACGAAATGTGTTTGTTGGGTAATGACTGCTAGGCGGCGTTGATAAGGTAAGGTCGCCCGCGCAACCACAAGGATAGGAAGATGAGTCAGGATTCAGTTATGCATGACGACGAAGGCGCGGTTCCGGCCACGCTCCCGTCAGACCCCTCACGCCGCCTCTGGATTGGCACAACCTGTGCAATGGGTGGGGTGGCGGGTCTTGCCACTGCAGTACCCTTTGTCAGCACCTTTGCCCCGTCTGACCGTGCCCGCGCAGCTGGCGCACCGGTTGAAGTCGACATCAGCACCCTCGCGCCCGGCGAAATGCGCACCGTTGAATGGCGTGGCAAGCCTGTTTGGCTGATTCGCCGTACTAAAGAACAACTTGATTCGCTCAAGCAAAATCCTGGCGAGCTCGCTGATCCAAACTCGACTCGCCCAGGTTTTACGCCTGCCTATGCAAAAAATGAATGGCGCTCGCGTAAACAAGAGCTCTTAGTTGCCGTCGGTATTTGCACCCATCTGGGCTGCTCGCCTACACCAAGGTTTGCCACCGGCCCACAGCCAAGTCTGCCCTCCACTTGGGATGGCGGCTTTTTGTGCCCCTGCCATGGCTCAACTTTTGATATGGCCGGTCGCGCGTTTAAAAATAAACCCGCACCCGACAATCTCGAAGTGCCTCCTTACCAATATTTAAGCGACACCCGCATTATTGTCGGGGTTGACGAGAACAACAAGGCCTAACGGTCCGTTACTCACCCCCACACCTTGATACTGAACAAGCAAAGGAACCGTTTTCATGGCTGGCAATAAAACCGTAGAAACGACCGGACTACTAGGTTGGATTGATCAGCGCTTTCCGCTGACCTCTACATATAAAGCGCATCTGTCTGAGTACTACGCGCCAAAAAACTTCAACTTTTGGTACTTTTTTGGTGCCCTCTCTTTACTAGTATTGGTGTTGCAAATCGTGACCGGTATTTTTTTGGTCATGCACTACAAGCCTGATGCACAGTACGCCTTTCAATCCGTCGAATACATCATGCGCGAGGTGCCTGGCGGATGGTTTATCCGCTACATGCACTCAACCGGAGCCTCGATGTTTTTTGTCGTAGTGTACCTGCATATGGTACGCGCGCTCATTTACGGCTCATACCGCAAACCACGTGAACTGGTCTGGATTTTCGGAGTCGGTATCTTCTTGTGCCTGATGGCCGAAGCGTTTTTTGGCTACCTTTTACCTTGGGGTCAGATGTCGTTCTGGGGTGCACAGGTGATCGTAAACTTGTTCTCGGCGATCCCGTTTATTGGCCCCGAACTCTCGATCTGGATCCGGGGTGACTATGTGGTGTCTGACGCCACACTGAATCGCTTCTTCGCGTTTCATGTCATTGCAATTCCGCTGGTATTGCTTGGCCTAGTTGTCGCTCACATTGTGGCTTTGCACGAAGTGGGTTCAAACAACCCAGATGGCGTTGACATCAAAACCAAACAAGATAAGTATGGTCGTCCACTTGACGGTATCCCGTTTCATCCCTACTACACCGTGCACGACATTATGGGTTTTATGGGGTTTCTCATCATCTTCATGGCGATTGTTTTCTTCGCCCCTGAGATGGGTGGCTACTTTCTAGAGTTCAACAACTTTATTCCGGCTGACCCACTCAAAACGCCCTTGCATATTGCGCCAGTCTGGTACTTCACGCCGTTCTACTCAATGCTGCGCGCGACAAACGACGAATTCACCTGGGTGCTGGCTGGTGCCGCCGTGATAGCCGCCATCATGATGTTTATTCGCAGCAAAGGCCTGGTCAAGTTGATTGGGCCAGTTGTGCTGCTTGGCGTCGCCGTCCTGTTGCGCTTGATCGACGCCAAGTTCTGGGGCGTGGTCGCGATGGGCGGGGCCGTCGTTCTATTGTTCTTTGTGCCTTGGCTCGACTACAGCCCCGTCAAATCTATTCGCTATCGGCCGGGTTGGCAAAAAACGCTTTATGGCATTTTCTTTGCCAACTTTGTTGTTTTAGGCTACCTCGGCACCCAAGCACCAACAGACCTTTTTAACCTGCTCTCGCAAATCGGTACGCTCATTTATCTGGGCTTCTTTTTCCTGATGCCTGTTTGGACTCAGCTCGGAACCTTCAAGCCAGTCCCTGACCGCGTCACGTTCCACGCCCATTGAGCCTAACCTAATTTACGGAATGACCATGATCAAGAAGCTGCTTTGTGCTCTTGCCCTGTTGATAACCTGCAACGCCGCTAATGCTGCGGGTGGTGAGTTTCCCTTAGATCGCGCACCCAATCGCATCAACGAACTAACCTCGCTTCAAAACGGGGCCAAGTTGTTTGTGAACTATTGCTTAAACTGCCACAGCGCCGCCGCAATGCGCTACAACAAACTGAACGACATCGGCCTAACCGATGAGCAGATCCGCAGCAGCCTTTTATTTACAGGTGAAAAGGTTGGGGATTTGATGATGGGTTCGGTCTCTGTGAAAGACGGTAAGCGTTGGTTTGGCGTGATGCCACCTGATTTATCAATCATGGCACGCGCCAAGTCAGTCAATGCCGGCCCAACGGGATCAGACTACATATACACGTATTTGCGCACGTATTATCGCGACACAAGTAAGCCCACTGGGTGGGACAACTTGGCTTACCCTGCCTCAGCGATGCCCCACGTACTTTTCGAACGTCAAGGGCCTCGCGAACTCACGACGGTGGTGACACACCAACATGCGGCACCAGGCAATAAAGGTCCTGCAGTCTGGGAGCGTGTTACAACTACGCACGACGCCTTGGGTTACGCCACAAGCAAAACCGAAAAGCTTGCCAACTACAACGGCAAAGCAAGCACCGAGCATAAGTTCAACGCTCTTGACACCTCGCGTACCTCTGCCTACGACAACGATATTGCCGATCTCACCAACTTCATGACCTGGATGGCTGAACCCATTCAACAAAAGCGCAAGCAAATTGGCGTTTTTGTATTGTTGTTCTTGGGCTTGTTTTTTGTTGTCGCCTGGCGCCTAAACGCCTCGTTCTGGAAGCACGTCAAGTAGCTTCTATTTCAGGGCCAGCGTCTGCTTAACGTAGACGCTGGCCTTTCGCTTTTATCTGTAGTCATTTTTAGGACGGAATTCCATCATGATGGTCCTCTACTCTGGTACCACCTGCCCCTTCTCACATCGCTGCCGCTTTGTGTTGTTTGAAAAAGGCATGGATTTCGAGATCCGCGATATCGACTTATTTAATAAGCCTGAAGACATCGCAGTCATGAACCCCTACGGCCAGGTACCAATCTTGGTTGAGCGTGATTTGATTCTGTATGAATCAAACATCATCAATGAATATATTGACGAACGCTTTCCTCATCCGCAGCTGATGCCTGCTGATCCAGTCATGCGTGCGCGTACGCGTTTATTTTTATACAACTTTGAAAAAGAGTTGTTTATTCATGTAGCGGCACTTGAAGATCGCGCTGTACGCGCTGATGAAAAACGCATGAATGTCGCACGCGCAGCAGTACGCGATCGTTTGTCACAACTTGCGCCTTTACTACTTAAAAATAAGTACATGCTTGGCGAAGAGTTCTCGATGCTCGACGTTGCCATGGCACCCTTGCTTTGGCGTCTGGATCACTACGGTATCGAATTGCCAAAGACCGCAGCGCCAATTCAAAAATATGGCGAGCGTATTTTTTCACGACCAGCCTATATTGAGGCGCTGACGCCCTCAGAAAAAGTGATGCGTCGTTAATCAAATCGTTATGGCCGAGACCTCTACTAAACCGTACATGATTCGTGCCCTGCACGAATGGTGCACTGATAACGGGTACACGCCGCAAATTGTCGTACGCGTTGACCAAAATACGATGGTGCCACCTGCGCATATTCGGGATGGCCAAATCACGCTCAACATTGGCATGATGGCCACCAAGGGTCTTGTCTTAGGAAACGATAGCATCGAGTTTCAGGCGCGCTTTAACGGCGTGACTGAAAACCTCTATATCCCGGTTGGCGCAGTGACGGCGCTATATGCGCGCGAAACCGGCGCCGGCATGGGTTTTGAGGTTGAACAACCTAGCACTGACAGTACTCCGGCCACTAACTCGTCGACGGCTGGTTTTGCAGGCGGTGCACAGGCACAATCGCCTGAAACTGCGTCGCCTTCCACTGCACCCAGCTCTGCGGCTACCGACCCGAAACGGCCTACACTCACGATTGTTAAATAGCGATCTCTCTGGATAAAAAACGTTTGCCATAATTCATTTATAATCCTCGGCTCTGTTGTTAGTTCTCACTAACACGAGCAAGCAGTATATTGCCGGAGTAGCTCAGTTGGTAGAGCAGCTCACTTGTAATGAGAAGGTCGAGGGTTCGATTCCTTTCTCCGGCACCAATAAAATCCACGGCTTAGCCCAACTCACATGGTTGGGCTTTTTCGTTTCTGCGCTCCGTGTGAACCTTATCTAACCCGGTTCGATAAATGGCCTTGGCTAAACCTTGCCAATCCCTCGCCTAAAACCCCACTGTGCGCGAAACAAAAGTGGTTACTCCTCGTTTGATGGCGTGGAAGGCCCGCCAAATTCTAACCAATCAAGCAAAGGTTGAGGATATTCCGATCGAGTCTTTGCAACGGTTTTCGGTGTTAGTGAACACGTGTGCCGCAACGGCTTTGCAACTGTTCCCGCCGCTAGGGTTACTGAATTATGCTGCTGTTAGAGTGCCCCCAGTGCCCCAAAACGCTTCTGCCACTGCTGGAGAGTTGCAAACTCAGTCTGTGGATCACTGCAAGTCCGTGAGTCTCTCAGCAACCAAATAGACCCCTAAGGTGTTGTCCGCGTCGTTTTAGCAAGCTTCGTCCAAGGTAAGTCGGCTGGGTCGGCAGCCATTGGCCCCGCCGCTTTAGCCACTAAAATATGCGAGGCAATCGGCATAAAATCGGCCCGAAAGTGATTAGAGCTTTTTACGACCAGTACTTTCATTGTTTCGGGATGGACACCCAACATTCGAAATAATTCGCGGTCAAGTAATTGTTTTTTACCACTGGTAACGGCAACTAACACGCCTTCAATTTCAAGCAATGCACACGCACCCAGTGTGATGCGCGAACCTGTCATCATCGGCCCCTTGAGCGTGACTTTGCCATCCGACAGCGCTTTGACTTTAAAAGTACCATGCACCGGTGCATCACTTGGTTGCCCAGTAAAGGTTGGTACGGCTTTACCCACTGCTGTTGTGATCGAAGCGCCCAGCCCAGCATCATGCGCCATTCTTGCAGCTGCTGGGTCAAATAACAAGCCGAGCGCCACTTTTCCTGGTAAGCGCTTACCTGCGCCTCCCGCCAACAGGGCTCGCAACAAACCCGTCGTATTGCTGTCGCCACCAGCACCCGGGTTATCTTGTGTATCTGCAATCAGCACTGGTTTTTCATTCGTGTCGCCCAGCAAACAAGCACGCTCGACCGCATCGCGGGCTGACAACACTTCAATCTTCCATTGAGTCGGCTCACTCACCTTCTCGTACAGTCGCTGAACCGCCGCCTCGGCGCGCTCGCCGTACCCCCAGACCATCGGGGCGCACTCCGCGATATCTGAGGCCGGAAATCCCATGCAAAAGCTTAAACAGGTATCAAACTCACGATCGAGATCAAAAATCTCTTCATAGTGCGACTTTGCGGGTTCAAGCCAAGTGCTTTGTGCGTTTAGGGCGATGAGGTAGGGCAGGCGCCGGTAAGCGATAGGCTCTCTACTGCCACGCTTGACCCTTCGCTTCAGGAGTATTGCCGCAAGCTGCCCTGTCATGGCCATATCCACATGCGGGTAGGTTCGGTAGGCGGCTAAGGCGTCTGCCTGAGCGAGCATGCGATGCGTCACATTTGCATGCAAGTCCAAACTCGCAACGATGGGTAAGTTCGGCCCAACAATCGCGCGTATGCGCGCGATCAATTCACCCTCAGTGTCGTCGATGTGCTCAGCAACAGCAGCACCGTGCAAGTCGAGATAAATTGCGTCAAAACCACCCAGACGGATACCTGCAAGGATGGAGTCGCTGATGCGCTCAAAGGCATCGCGCGTCACATGCGCGGATGGTATTGCACCACTCCACGATCCCGGTACCAGCTGCCAGCCTTCGAGTCGGGACGCTTCGATAAACCCACCGATTGGGATGTTAACGCCACGCAGACTATCGAGCATCGGTTGGCCTTCAATGAAGGCCACGAATGATTCGCCTCGATTAAACGCCGCCCAATCAGCCTTGGTGGGTGCAAAGGTGTTGGTTTCGTGCTGATAGCCTGCGACATAAACTTTCAAAATCACACCTCAGAGGGTCGCATACCCCTGAGGTGGCCAAAGGCAACGCGTAAAAAATTAAGCGGCGACGGCGGCCTCGTCTGTGATCCAGCCACTCGCAAGCATTAAATCACGAGTGGGTTGATGTTCAAGCACTCCGGCCACTTTCATCAGATGCTTTGGGTTAACAATACTTGGCATATCACTTTTTGACAACAGGCCATCTTTCAAGATGGTGTCGCGCGCGGTCGTGATGCAGTCTTCGTCACTTAACCCGAGTTGCCGCAAAGTGCTGGTATAGCCACACGTAACGGTCTGCTCATCAAGTGTCAAGTAAATATCACAGAAATCGACCAGTGATTTGCCCAAGGTACAACGCAACTCTTCGGTGAGCGAGGCCCAAATATGCCCTAACAGTCGCTGAAAAAAGACCATGTGGCGGCCCTCGTCCATGACATGCTCTCGAATAATCGTATGCATCTGGCTTTCTGCTGTTTGCCCCTTCGCAATACCGTAAAGCTCTTCAGTAAAGTTGTTTTCTAAAAAGCACAACAGCGTCACTTCAGCCAGAGCCTCATTGCCAGGGCCAAGTGCCTGCTTGAAATGCTCAAGCGGCGGTTTGCGTGCATTAAAGTCAGCAGGCCCGCCTGCGTCTTGAACGACTGGCACAATTCCGGTAAAGCGTTTGATATCGGCGAGACACTCATTTGCCACAAACGCGTGGTGCATCTCGTCTGTACCAATCGCAACCGCGACGCGTTTTGCCGAATCTGGGAGCTCGATCCCGATGCCAGCACCGGCAAGTTTGCTGCACTGCGCCGTGACAAAATCGACCTCGAACGACGAAACACCAAGAAACATATTGCAAGCGGCACGGACCGAGAATTCTTGAATTTATTGTTTGTCGACCGCCTCAAAGCGCTCGTGGCCAGCAAAAGGTTTCAATGGAAACACGAACATATTCTCGGTCTTGATAGACTCGGTAAGCCGGGTGTGGGGCTTTGTGCGCACTGTTGCACGCTTTTCCCATTCAACCAGATACTTATCGCAGCACGCTTCAAATTCGATATTCATTTTTCGACAACTCAAAGAGATTACGCGCCAAAGTAGGTGAGCACCTTTAAGTCACAGATTCACGCTGATGAGCAAAGTGACGCGCAGCTACCGCACACTGGAGATGCGATAAGCCCTCAAGCCAGCACGGCAAAAAGCAGCTTTCAACGACCGAACCGCCAACTGGAGTAGGGTTAACAGTAATTAAGAGGTTTGCGTCAAGGCTAAAAAGGCAACCTCTCCGACCAACGTCGAGAGAGGTTGCCTTTACCTACCAAATGGCCCTACCCAGTGATATGGGTCAAGCCAACTAAGCCATGCGAACCATCAGCGGCACAATCAGCAGCGCCACAATGTTGATGATCTTGATCAGTGGGTTCACTGCTGGACCCGCCGTATCTTTGTACGGATCACCAACGGTATCTCCAGTCACAGCGGCTTTATGAGCCTCTGAACCTTTACCGCCATAGTGACCTTCTTCGATGTACTTCTTTGCGTTATCCCACGCACCACCGCCGGTACACATCGAGATTGCAACAAACAGGCCCGTCACAATCGTACCCATCAATAAACCACCCAGTGCTTTCGGACCTAAGATCAGGCCTACGGCCACGGGCACCACCACTGGTAAGAGCGATGGGATAATCATCTCTTTAATTGCTGCAGTCGTCAGCATATCAACGGCTTTGTCGTACTCGGGCTTGCCCGTGCCATCCATGATGCCTTTGATGTCACGGAACTGGCGACGTACTTCTTCGACCACGGCGCCAGCGCAACGACCCACGGCTTCCATCGCCATCGCACCAAACAGGTAAGGGATCAAGCCACCAATAAACAAGCCAATGATGACCATGTGGTCAGACAGGTCGAAACTGATCTTCAACCCTTTTGACTCAAGTTGGTGTGTGTAGTCAGCAAACAACACCAAGGCAGCCAAACCAGCCGAGCCAATTGCATAGCCTTTGGTCACGGCTTTCGTGGTGTTACCCACTGCGTCAAGTGGGTCGGTAATGTCACGGACTGACTGTGGCATACCAGCCATTTCAGCGATACCGCCTGCGTTATCGGTGATGGGGCCGTAGGCATCAAGCGCCACGATAATACCTGCCATCGACAACATCGATGTTGCAGCAATCGCGATACCGTAAATGCCGCCTAACCAAAACGCTGCGTAAATTGCCGCGCAGACAAACAAAACTGGGTAAGCGGTCGATTTCATCGACACACCCAAGCCTGCGATGATGTTCGTGCCATGGCCTTGGCTTGACGCTTTGGCAATGTGTTTAACGGGTGCATAGTCTGTGCCGGTGTAATACTCGGTGACCCAGACCAACGCTGCTGTCAGTACTAAGCCCACAACCGTGGCGCCGAACAAGCGCATTTTGGCGCCTGTTTGAAAGCCAAAGTCTGCCAAGGCGTTGTCTGGCATCATCCAGTTTGTTGCAAAGTAAAAAGCAACCAAAGAGATCAAACCTGCAATGATCAAGCCTTTGTACAAGGCTGGCATCACGTTTTTCATGCCCGGGGTGGCTTTCACAAAAGAGCAGCCAATGATCGAGGCAATGATCGAAATCCCACCGAGCACCAACGGATAAATCACCGCTTCGGCAGTGGCAACTTTAACCATCATCGCGCCCAGCACCATCGTGGCGATCAGTGTGACTGCGTAGGTTTCGAACAGGTCAGCCGCCATACCAGCGCAATCACCCACGTTATCGCCAACGTTGTCAGCGATGACTGCTGGGTTACGTGGATCATCTTCTGGGATGCCCGCTTCGACCTTACCCACCAAGTCGGCGCCAACGTCGGCTCCTTTGGTAAAAATGCCGCCGCCAAGGCGCGCAAAGATTGAGATCAAGGACGCACCAAAGGCCAAACCGATCAAGGGATGCAGGGTCGCCGACAGGTCACCAGCCTTGCCCACTGACATCAAATACATATAAAACAAACCAACACCAAGCATGCCCAAGCCCACCACCAACATACCGGTAATCGCGCCGCCTTTGAAGGCAACATTGAGCGCCTCATTCATGCCCACCGTTGCCGCTTGCGCGGTACGTACGTTGGCACGCACCGAGACATTCATGCCGATGAAGCCGCAGGCGCCTGACAATACAGCACCCACCACAAAACCCACTGCGGTCGTGTAATCGAGAAAAAGCGCGATCAAAATCGCTAGCACCACACCCACGATACTGATGGTTTTATATTGACGCGACAGATAGGCGTTTGCACCCTGTTGGATCGCGTCAGCGATTTCCATCATCTTGGCGTTACCGGTACTTTGATTAAGAATCCAGGACCTCACTACAAAGCCGTACACGACTGCGAGAACTCCGCAGCCCAGGGCGAAATAGAGGCCCAACTGAATGTTGCTCATGCTCGAAAACTCCTAAAGTGTGTTGTCTTAAATCGTTTTTATACGCAGCCGTCGGCCGTTTGTGACACTGGAAGAACTAGCCCCGCTAGTATGTCGCAAAACTTAGGTCAAAGGGGCGCTTTGTTTCTTTGTTAACATTAGGGTATTCACTAATCAACTTGCAGCAAAAATACCTATGAGTCTTGATAAAGTTAGCCCCGGAAAAAAGCTTCCTGAATCCTTTAACGTGATCATCGAAATCTCGATGAATGCCGATCCGATCAAATACGAGGTCGATAAAGAGTCGGGGGCGATCTTTGTTGACCGCTTCATGGGCACCGCCATGCACTATCCGTGTAACTACGGATACATCCCCAAAACCATTGCGGGTGATGGGGATCCGGTTGACGTGTTAGTGATTACTCCCTTTCCGGTCATCCCAGGCGTGGTCGTGCGTTGCCGTGCGCTGGGCGTACTAAAAATGAAAGATGAAGCGGGTGATGACGCCAAATTGCTAGCCGTACCTGAAGACAAAATCCTGCCGATTTACAGTCACTGGAAACAGGCCTCAGATATCAATCCCATGCGTCTGAATGCCATTCAGCACTTTTTTGAGCACTACAAAGACCTTGAGCAAGGTAAGTGGGTCAAAGTTGAAGGCTGGTACGGGGTCGACGACGCGCACCAAGAAATCCTTGAGGGCTTGGCGCGCTATGCGAAAGAAACGCCTTCGGCGTAAAACAGGTCTCGGCTAGCCTCGCGCGAGCCGTTTCAACCATTGCGCCAGGCTGAGCGCTCCCCTTTGCCTAGCGGCACCAAAACACCGCCAGAGGCTAAGGGGTTTGCCTTTGCCTAGATCCTTACATAGACTGGCGCAGCAACGAGGCGTAATCCTCAGTTGTAGCAATACGTGGATTTGTCTTATGGCAATGGTCTGCCATCGCACCCTCGGTAATTTTGCCAAACATGCCTTCAGTCACGCCCATGGCAGCAAGGCCCGAAGGCAAACCAAGGCGCTGGTTCATGGCCTTGATTGCGGGGGCCACCTCGGCGCCCTGACCCA
>CANKOW010000072.1 GCA_947484295.1 Alcaligenaceae bacterium
AACGAACGCACCAGTTCACGCGTACCTTGTATGCGCCCAAAGTTCGATTCAACGCCCCAGACAGCGACGATGGTGTAGCGATCGACGCCATATTTTTGCTCGGCCTCACCAAGCGTCTTAGACCACTCTTTGAGCTTGGCTTGCCCATCTGCCACGCGTTCATCGTCAACCAAACCTGCCAGATAATCCCAGATAGGTGTCCGAAACTCTGGCTGAAAATCAAAAGCCTTCAGTACAGTTTCGTCAGGTTCGATTCCTTTGAAGGCTAGGTCAAGTACCGTGGCACTAATCCCTTGCGCGCTAGCGGCTTGCCTTAACCCCGCAACACAGGTGTCAAAGGTTTGCGCGTTGGCAGCAAAGGCTGCACAAGATAGCGCCAGCGCGTTCAAAACTTTTTTCATTTGTAATGATCTTCTTTGAAGGTTGTCGCGACCAGCATTTTTGAATTGCCACTGGCACCACGCGTTTTGCGATTTACCGCGAGTGCTGGCCGTTTCAATTTATACACGGCAAACGTCACTCAATCGAGTACTAAGCCCTCTCGACGAATCACCTCACCCCACGCCGGCACCTCTTTGCTGATGAGGCTGGCAAAGCTCTTCGGATCTAGCATAACCGGATCACCATTACTTTTTAAAACTGCCTCAGCTTTTGGGTTAGCCGTAATCAGCCGAGCTGCTTCAAAGAGTTTTGTAATGATAGGTTCGGGTGTCCCTGCGGGTGCCAACAAACCCATCCAAAAAAGCACCTCAAAATTAGTAAAGCCCGCCTCAGCCATTGTGGGCACGTCAGGCAGTTGAGCAATACGCTTTGACGACGTAACCGCCAACGCCTTGAGCTTGCCCGCCTGAACATTCGGCACCGTGCTTAAGGTATCAAAGCCGGCGCTCAGTTCTCCACTGATGATCGCCATGCCAGCCAACGCGCCACTTTTGTAGGGCACGTGCGTCGTTTTGATGTTGACACGGTTGCTGAGCGACACAAAAATGAGATGCGCCATATTGCCTTGCCCACCTGAGCCGTAAGTCAATTTGTCGGGCTGTGCCTGAGCGTAACGGATTAGATCTTGGGTGTTATTCACTGCATTTTTTTTTGCCCACTCTGGATTTACCGCCAAGATGAACGGTGCCTCGATGATCATCGTAATCGGCGCAAAATCCGACGCTTTGTAGGTGATCTGTTTATATAGCTGCGGATTAATGGTGATGCTGCTTGAATTTGTCACAAGCAAGGTATAGCCGTCGGGTATTGCTCGTGCAACTTCGCCCACACCGATGGCACCGTTCGCACCGGGCTTGTTCTCAACCACAACCGGTTGACCCAACGATTTTGCCAATTGCTCGGCCATCACGCGCGCCACAGTATCAGTCACCGAGCCCGCCGGAAACCCAACCACAATGCGCAGGGGTTTATTGGGCCAGGACGCCGCGACAGTCTGCGCCTGAGCAGCCGCTCCTAACCCCGCTAAACAACATAGGGCAACTATGCTGCCCACTCTTCGGATTGCGTTCATCATTTTTGTGTCTCCAGAGATATCGTTTTTTTGTTTCTGCAGACTATGTTAAACCAAATCGCTTTTAGCGAGCGTCTAACCGAAGGACTCTTGCTCAGACCAACTGAAGTACGCGTCTTTTAGAGTGATGTTCATAGCGAATCTCCTCAAAAACAAATGTCACGATTGATATTTGCTGTGAGCACAGTATGGAGCCGATGAATTTAACACTCAAGCAGGCCTTTGCTAAAAATTGTTTCATACGATTTCGGCTGATTTCAATCAAATAATTGAATGAATTAAGTGATTCGAAGTCGTAGCAAAAGTCCCTGAAGCCAATGCGGCAAGGGGGAACCCACTAGATTCTTGAGCAACAAGAGTTTGCACTGAAGAAAGCTTCTGCTCAACCTGATCTATTTTTTTCTCAATCTGAGTCATTTTGATTTCGATCTGATCGGTCTTAGCCTCGATCTGGATAGTCTTAATTTCGCTCTGATAGGTCTTGACCTCGATCTGAAGCATCTTGGCTTCGATACGATCGGTCTTGATTTCAAGTTGATCTGTTTTAGTTTCGATGCGATCAGTTTTTATTTCGAGTTGGTGAATCTGCAACTTAACTGCGCTGCTCAAGGCAATAAAGTCGGCCTTGGTAGCGTATTGCTTGTGCTCTTCGTCATAGACATTTTGAAGAGCGTTAGCGTGCACTTCGGCCTGCTCACGAGGCAAGCCAGTAGCAACTAACTGCGTGGCGTAAGACAAAGAATTGAAAGTACTCATGACGCTTCCAGTTGAAAACAATTTCAAGCACCAGCACCCGAAGCATCTAGTTTGAGCTGCAAGCCAACCGAATTCGATAGCTTGGGCCAAACTGTTGCACTCTTTTACAAGCCACCCAAGACAGGGCCGCTTCTCGCCTCATCTAGCATAGGGTAGTCTGGATATTTGCAGTGTGAGCCCTTGTGGTTTGCTCTAAAGTGGCTGGCGCCGAGGTTTGGCAATAGCTGAAGTCAGTCTAGGCTCTATCGGTATACTATGTAACTGTCATGCGTCACTGTGCCCTAAAACATTGAATACTTGTTACCAGATGACCAAAATAGATAACGATCCGCAAGCCAATATTCCTATTGTCGATGCTCACCACCACTTGTGGGATCTTCAAGGACACATCAACTATGCTTGGTTGATTCACGCCGAGCCCAATTGGCTGGGTAACTATTCTGCTATTCAAAGAACCTACCTCGCGCCAGAATATCTGCGAGATACCGCTCTTCACAATGTCATTGGAACAGTGGCGATTGAAGCCGAATGCGACCGTTCACAGCAAGTGGCAGAAACAAAATGGTTTAGCGAAATCAGTGAGCAGTACGGCTTACCTTCTGTGATTGTCGCCCATGCGTGGGTCGACACACCCAATGCAGAAGAGATACTGGCACAGCAGGTTCAATACAAACGCGTCAGAGGAGTCCGAACCAAACCAATTATCGCTGCGACCCCAACTGACAGCGTGAAAGGACAACCTCGCAGCTTGCAAGATCCGAAATGGATTAAAGGTTTAGCCTTACTTGAAAAATACAACCTGTCTTGGGATCTGCGCTTACCCTGGTGGCACTTGAAGGAAGGCGCAGAGGTAGCCGCCTGCTATCCAAACATGAACATTATTTTGAATCATACGGGCTATCCTTGGCATAGAGATATTGCCTCAATGCAAGCTTGGCGCGAAGGCATGCAAGCACTGGCTGATCTACCAAATGTCTCTTGCAAGATTTCAGGGCTATGCGTAGCAGACAGGCCTTGGACCTTAGAAGAAAATGGTCCAATTATTCGCGAAACCATAGATATGTTTGGCGTAGTCCGTTGCATGTTCGCCTCTAACTTTCCGGTAGATAGCCTGAAAGGAAGTTGGGACTATATTTATACGCAGTTTAAACGCTCAGTGGCTGATCTACCGATGGCCGATCAGCTTAAGCTGTTTGCACAAAATGCGATACGAGTCTATCGCATTGAGGCGTGATCTTAAACTCACACTTTATAGGGGTTTGCTACGTTGCGTCGCTCTCGCTGCAAAGATTGCCGACGCTTTTAAAACCAAACGCTCACCCACTTTAAGCTCGCAGTTACCAAAACGAACGCGACCACTGACTTTGCTCAGCGTCGCGGTCGCCTCAACCCAATCCCCTAAAACTGCCGGGCTAATAAAGTCGACCGAAAGATGCATCGTTAACACATCGTTTGATTGACTGTTGGCATGGGCAACGTTGATGCCAATCGCTTGATCTGCGACGGTAGACAACATCCCTCCGTGCACCACACGCTCGATATTCAAGTGCGACTCGTCAACCAAAAAACCTAGCTTGAACTGATTGGCACCATCGGGTTTCGAGTAGATCGGGCCGATTCGTTGTGTGAATGGCTCGACCATAAAAATGGGCTCAAAACCTGCTGGTACACCCTGCGGAAGTGTCATTGTCGTTTTAATTTTTTGTTTATATCAACTTCACTGTATCTTACCCAGTGGCTGAAAAGAAGCCAAGATCAGTCGGCTTCTTTTTCAATCATTACACCTCCCTAATGCTTTGCCAATGAATCTAAGACCACACGAGGCACCATACTGAGCGTAGCCAGCCCTTTGAATGCCGGATCACCCTCAGCTGCAAACTTTGTACGTAGTGCTAAAAATGCCTCGCCGCCACTCGTTTCAAACCAAAACCAGTCTTGTAAAGACTTTGCGCTATGTTGGCCGGGCTGAGCAAGCTTGGCCTCAAAATAAAATGACTTTAGCTCGTCGGTTGCAAACTTTACGTTCACAGCCGCCCCCTGCTCAGGATCAGACAGAATCTGCTCGGGCTCTGAACCTAGCCACGAGGTCACAAAATCTGCGAGTCGTTCAGGCGATGCGCCAGTGACGCCCAACGTGGTTCGACCTCGCGCCTGAAGGCTCACCTCGTGCCATGCTTGCAGTTGCGCAACTTCGCTGATCACCCTTTCGCGCAACGTACCGACTTTGCTTTGCGTTGGAAAGCTAACCGGGCAAACCAACTGTTGATCGTCATAGCCTAGTTGGTCAGGCGGTGCATCGTCTTGAAAATCTTGAATGATCGGTTCGCGATCATATTCAAGAAGGGTAATCGCCTCTTTCAACACTCGCTTCTGAAACCCAGTGTCAGTTGGCGCGCCAAACGGACGCCCCAACATAAACGGCACCCAAAGCGCTCTTGGGGGATTAAAAGCGACAGTGTGCTCTTTGATTAAACTGATCTGCACAGTTGGGATACCAAACTCTTCAAGATAACGGCCGACGGCGCTCACGGCGCACGTACAAAGCGGTCAAACTGGAGACAAAACAACTGCGTCTACGTTATCCAACTTAAGTAACTTAGCTAACTCTTTTGCTTTCGCTTCGTACTTTGTCGTTGGCCAAATCGCACCCATAAAAGAGTAATGAAACTTTGCGACAGATCCCACAAATTTTTCTGCGACGAGCTCTTTGAGTCTTTGTAACGGAAACACAACATTGCAATCCGCTTGAAAGCCAGAGCGATCGAAATTGACCGATACGTGGCTCATCACGAGGTCGGCAGCGTCAGTACCCTCAGAGATCACTCGGTAATCGGTTCCGTTACCCGTCGAATTAAAGGGCATGTCGGTTCTGGCATGCAGGCCAGCAGTCGTAATTAACGCCACTCGACGTTGGCCAAGCGGTGGCCCAGAGACCAACCGCGGCGGTGACATATGAGGTATTTGCTTGACCCGATCGAGGTGATGCTCACGCTCAATCTCAGGCAAGTCTGCTAGACGAACCATTTCACTCTCCCATTATCCAAATAACCGATTGATGTTAGCTGAAACGTTAGCAAACAAATCCTCTGAGGGAGAAAACTTGATGATATCGCTTGAGAATCATGCGACACCCATTGAGAATAATGGCGGGTTTTCCCTTGGTCTACGAACCACTCGTCTATTATATTCTGTCGTATAAATGAAGCATTCTTTCGCGCGTGGGCTGAGCGCTGCCATTTGGCAGCATCAAATGAATAAGGCAAACACAAACCAAACAACCGCCTACTTAGGATAACGACAATGATCATTCCAGAAAAATTGGAAAACAAAGCTGGGGTTGTATTATTTAGTCGCTCATTGCATGAGGCTAAGTACGAAGCCTCACAGTTAGAAATGATTTGTCACGATATTGGCGTCAGTCAGTACACAGCTATTTCAGTCGAGAAAGAGGCGGATGATTTTCTAGTCAATTTAACTGTCAATGAGTTAATTTGGGAGTCCAACCCTAACTGCGACACCATACTAATGGGTCGAGTTTTATCGCTCGACTCCGAACATTCAGATCGTGACTTGTTGATTGAAGCCTTGCTCAGCATGGCGATTAGTCCGATTTCCTATACATTTCCAAACCATCAAGAGTTACTGTCGAACCTAAGAATGCGTCGAGATATTGTTGCGACAGCAAAACGCACAGAACTTGTCTTTAACACGAATGCCGCTGATCGGCCAGAAAAATTCTGGCTTGACGACGAAGATATCGGGCCCGTACTGCGCGAAGACTCATCACTGAGTGATGCCTTAGAGCACGCGCTTTGCCCTGACCTGTCTGGTCGCCGCTATGGGTTTAGTTGTCAACGCGCGTCTGAGTATCTGATGCTCACAGGCCTAACCAAAGAGCTAAAAAGATCGAACAGTTCATTGTTGAAAAAAATTGAACAACAATGGTGTCAAGCACCACTTAAAAGAGACAATTTTCTACATTCTTTTTTGTTCGAACGCGGGTCAGTTCACCAACCATTTCCCGTACGATTTTATGTTCCAGGCAGTCGAATCTGGTTTAAAAATCCAGACGACTATTCTTCTGACGTCGGAGGATTTGAAGGATCTTGGGTCGTCTACTTGGGATCGGGGAAGTTTGTCAATTTATGGGATAGAGCGAAACCTTATACCTTAGAGTCAAAATGTGTAGAGATTTACCACTGGCGCCATGGCGCGATACGTCAAGACTCTGGCGATTTAGTGATGAATGAGGACATCGTTCAAGAGCACGTGCTAAAAACACTGTCAGCCCCAGAAGAGTATGACCGAATATTAAAAAGAATGATGCGGTATCGAGATCCCACAGGCGTGTATGCCGATGGTGGTTGTATAGATAGCACGCGAGACAGTTTGCGCTGGGTGCATCCTGAAACTACAAACATACAGATTTGTACTTCGTACGCTTGACGAATTTTGGTTCATCATACGGTTGAGTAGCATGTCGTGTTGTGTAACAATGACGGCCATGCAAACTAACTTGTTTGAACTGACTCCAACCGAACTCGACTCACTGAAAGTTGATGTCAATCTTCTGCCTAAAGATGGCAGTGTGACGTATATTTCTAAGGTTTTCGAGCCAAACAGCTGCTCGACTTTATTTGCCTCGTTACGCGAAGCGCTCGATTGGCAACAAGATCAGTTAGTCATGTTTGGAAAATTAATCACGACAAAAAGAGAAGTGGCTTGGGTAGGGGATGCAGGCTGTTCTTATACCTATTCTGGCGTCAAAAAGTTTCCGCAAGCTTGGACGCCAGAGCTGTTACACATCAAACACACCGCTGAAGCGCTCGCCCATCACACGTTCAACTCGTGCCTGCTCAATCTGTATCACGATGGCGCTCAGGGTATGGGTTGGCACAGCGATGATGAGGTTGAACTCGAGGCAAACGCACCGATCGCCTCAGTCAGTTTTGGGGGTGAGCGCAAATTTTCTTTCAAACATAAGTTTGAAAAACTCGGCGTCTCTGTTGTTTTAGAAAATGGAAGTGTGCTGTTGATGCACGCACCGACACAACATTTTTGGCAGCACAGTCTGACCAAAACTAAACGTATCGTCCCACCGAGAATCAACCTAACCTTTAGAGCCATCAGGCAAGAGCAGCAATGAAATGACAAAAAAGACGATAGCGATTGTTGGCGCCGGCCTCGCCGGCCTTAGCTGTGCCGTTCGACTCACTGAGCTTGGCCATCACGTCGAGCTTTTTGAAAAAAGTCGCGGGCCCGCCGGTCGTATGAGCACGAAGCGCAACGAAGGTTGGGCTGCCGACCATGGCGCCCAATACTTTACAGCCCGAGATCCTATGTTTATTGAACAAGTAAAAAAATGGGTAGCCGACCAAACGGTTGCACTTTGGACGCCCGAAATCAAAGTCTATGAGGCGAATCAATGGTCGACTTTTCAGTCACAAGATCTGCGCTATGTCGGCACGCCTGCAATGAATACCCCAGCCAAACAGTTAGCAAAGGGGCTCGTGCTGCACGCGAGTCAAACGATTGATGCGCTATCTCGCAAAGACGGTCAGTGGTTTTTACATAGCGCCGAGGCAGGCAATATCGCTAAGGGGTTTGATGAGTTGATCTTGGCGATCCCCGGGCCTCAGGCGCTCACCCTGGCACAGCACCTTGATCCTCACATTCAAACGATTACTGGTCAATCCAATATGAAGGGTTGCTGGACGCTCATGGCGCGCTTTCAAGATAGGCCAGAGGTCTCCTTTGAGGCAGCCTTTGTCAATCAAGAGATCATTAGTTGGGTTGCACGAAATTCATCTAAGCCTCAGCGTACAGGGCAAGAGTCGTGGACCATTCAAGCAAACCCACTCTGGAGCCAAGAGTTTATTGAGTTAAGCAAAGAAGAGGTTACCGAAAGAATGTTGGCGTGCGCCAAGACATTAGGCCTAGACTGCACAGAGGCTGAGATTGTTGTGCACCGTTGGCGCTACGCCAGCGGTTCGACAACTGCGACGCTGGGCTTTTATTCGAATCCCGCGCTACACCTTGGGATGTGTGGCGATTGGTTAAATGGCGGCCGAGTTGAAGGCGCATGGTTAAGCGGCTACCACTTGGCGAGTCAATTTGCTTAGTGAGAACTCACCAGCTGCAAGGATGCTGTGCTCGTCGTTCAGTTCTTTATTGAGTGGCGTGAGCTAAGAAGGTTCACGCCACTCAACGCTCACCGGACAATCGGCGCAATGCTGCTGAACTGATCCGTCCATAATCTCAACCCTGGTTGGTCGTAAGGCTCGTGTCTGAGCACACGACCCTGATCGTCTCGAATTTCGCGATTGACCGAGGGGTACGCCTTTAGATAAGCCTGATCATGCGTCATGATGAAGTGCAGGTTTCTTCTCACGTTACGTACCACATCCACATTCTGATATTTGTGACGGTGAGCCATCCCCAACACCTCGGCTTGCGCCTTCACAATAGGGTAAAGATTTAGATAAGCGTTGGTGATGTTGATCGCGATGTGACCATCCAGCTTTAAGTGGTCGCGATAAATCTGAAACGCCTCACGTGTCAACAAATGGATCGGCACCGAGCCGCCTGTGAACGCATCCAGCACAATCACGTCGTACAACTTATCTTTAGGCAGCTGCTCCATGCGCAACCTGGCATCACCTAACAAAATATTCTGCTCACCCGCTTTACACGTCGATAAGTTGTCAAACCACTCCTGCGCAATCCGCACGGCCGCAGGGTTGATTTCATAAAAGTCATAGGCATCGGCTGGGCGTGCATAGTTAGCCAAGGTGCCAGCACCCAAACCAATCAGCGCAACTGAAAGCGACGGTTTTTGGCTCATTGCCCACTGCAACGTCTCGCCGATACCGCTGTCTCGCGCATAGTAAGTGGTCGGCACATGACGCAGCTTGTCAGAGAGAAATTGCTGACCATGGGTCACATTACCGCTGAAAAAAACGCGGTCATTGCGCTCGGGCTCTGCTGCATACCGTCGTTCTTTCACGGCGACGGTGCCATAAAAATTTCGGACTTGGTCAAGTAAAACCTCGGTGCGGTCGCCCTTGTGGACGTTACGCCAAGACCATGGGTTTTCCATGACAAACAACAACGCCACCATGACCACTGCCGTCAAAGCACCCACCGCCTGACGCACACGATCAGAGGATTGCCCCTCAAAGCGAAACAACACATGGCACGCCAACAAGGCCACCAACACTAACGCAATCAGCCACTCGTAGTAATCATCAAAGAATTGAGTGGCCACGAGGGTGACGAATAAGCCTCCGAACGCCCCCCCAACCGACATGCAAAGGTAAAACTCGGTCAATCGACGCGTATCCACCGGCCTGCGGCGATACAACTCGCCGTGGCACAGCATGCAAACCACAAACAATAAAGCGTAATGCGACCAACGCACTTCATTGACGCCGTAGTCCCATTGAATACCGAGCCAACGCGGTATGTCGTTCAACCCTAAAGACGCTAACAACAACACCAACGTGAGAAACGCAAACAACTTGGGGCGGTACCACCGAGGGTGGTCAAACGTCAGAATGAAAGTGACCAAATACAAGCCGAGCGTCGCCACCCAAAGCCCTGGCTCGGGTGCCACATCGTGGCTGATCTGATCAGTGGTCGCAATAAAGAACAATGAGGCTAAGGCCGGCAAGGCCACCCACGACAGGCGCTGAGCTAACGAAGGCTTGAGCGAGCTGGCCACTTCCGATTGCTTAGCTGGCACGCCATCTGCAGTCTCAGAGGGGGCTGCGACGGCAGGAGACTTATTTTGCCAAGCACCCAACGCCACCGGCAAACAAAGCAAGGCAAACACCCAAAAGCCAGCGGTCCAAAGGCGCCCCATTTCTTGCTGCTCGAGCCAAGGCTCTAGCACATACGGAAAAGACAAAAGGGCCAAGAACGAACCCACATTAGACAAGGCATACAAACGGAAAACTGATGAGGAGTGTGCCGTGCTGGTGAACCAGTGCTGAACCAAAGGCCCGGTGGTCGCCAAACAAAAGTACGGCAAACCCACACTGGCCCCCAAAATCAGGAGCACCTGAAAAACAGGTGAATCGGGTGACTCAGGTCGAAGGTCTGTACCTGGCAGCACTCTAGACGCCAACAAGGCCGCCAACACCAACAAGACCACATGGATACGCGCCTGCATTTTGCGCGAGGGCAAGGCAGCCAAAGCATGGGCATACAGATAGCCCATGCACAACAGGCTTTGAAAAAACAGCATGGCCGTCGTCCAAACTGCTGGGCTGCCGCCAAACCATGGCAGGATTTGTTTGCTCAACAGGGGCTGAACCTGAAACAATAAAAAAGCGCTCGTAAAAATCGTCAGCGCAAAGGGCAAAAAACTCCACGGATTGGAGGATTGGCTTGGTGGAGGATGGGTCATGATCACGAGTTGACTGGGGGCTGTGAATTAATTTTTTTAGTTTTGGCCGCCTATTCACCTCTTATTTGAGGAGCCGTCATGCTAGGCGCAAGCCGGATCGTACCAAACTTTAAGCAAGTTTGGCCTGCCGGCTACATCGCCATCACCCCGACCCTTGGCTCGGCGTTTAGTCCAACTGAATATTCAGGTCCTTGACCAAGGCGCCTAAACGGACTGCTTCTGAGTTAATCAGATCCGCGAATTGTTGAGGTGTACCCGCAACGATCTCGCTTCCGATAGCTTCCCATTTTTTTCTAAAATCGGGATCATTGAAAATTTCAAGAAGCGTTTTGTTGAGTCTATCGATGATGGCAACCGGTGTCTTTGCAGGGACTGCAATGCCGTGCCAAGCAAAGTAATCAAAACCTTTGAGTCCCGCTTCATCCATCGTGGGCACGTGAGGCAAGGCGGGTGAGCGCGTTGCAGTTGTGACCGCTATTGGGTGTAATAAACCCGCTTGAATGTATTTTATTGAACCGGCAGTGATGTCGACCATACTGAAAATCTGGCCACCGAGTAAATCATTCGCCGCAGGTCCAGCACCTTTATAAGGCACATGCTGCATAGAGATCCCAGCCATTTTTTTCAGTAACTCGGGCCCTAAATGTTGTGGCGAACCACTACCTGCCGAACCGAAAGTGACTTTATTAGGATTTGCCTTCGCATAGTCAATGAATTCTTGTAGTGTTTTGATCTTTGAATCTGCCTTCACCTCAAGCACCAGCGGAAATTTCGAAATCTGCGTAATGGGTGCAAAATCTTTGACTGGGTCGTAAGCGAGATCCTTGAAGATGACTTTATTGATCGTCATGTTGCCGCTTGCCGCTAGCAAAATCGTATAGCCATCGGGCTTCGCTCTGGCAACCTGAGCGGTACCAATATTGCCGCTTGCCCCAGCTTTGTTCTCGACAACAACCGACACCCCAAGCTTGGCACTCATCGGAACCGATAACAATCTGGCCATCACATCTGTTGGCCCACCCGGTGGGTAGGGCACAACAAAACTGATCGCTTGCGTCGGCCATTTATCTTGAGCATGGCTCGCCGGCGCTAAAAGTATGAAGGCAGCTGCAAGGATCCCAAGCAGTGGAAATTTTTTTGGTAAGGTCATTTTGTATCGCTTGTTTTTAGTGTTAATTGAATGTGTGAAAGATTTTTGCCATATTAGGCGATTTGAATTAGTCTAGACCCACTACCCGTCAGAAAATGGCAACACTTGTACCAAGCCTACTTGACCTGTCGTCTCTGAAAATACTAGAAATTTCCTAAAACCGTTTTATCTCGCTTATGCGGGATATCGATATCGAGGCAACTACCGTGAACCTTCTCAGCGCAACAGCACTTGAACTCGCCCAAGCCTATCGCGCTCGAACGCTGTCGCCAGTTGAAGCGACCAAAGCCATTCTGGAGGCCATCCCTGATTTCGACAGTCTCAATGCTTTTTGTCACCTGAGCCCAGAACAGGCGCTGAGCGCGGCAAGCGCCTCTGAGCAACGCTACAACGCGGGCGCACCGCTTTCTGGTTTGGATGGCGTACCCATCGGCATCAAGGATTTGCTCGTCACAAAAGGCATGCCCACCAGACGAGGGTCGCTAACAACCTCGGCCTATGACCCTTGTGACGCGGATGCGCCAGCGGTTGCACGCTTGCGCGAGGCCGGCGCGGTGATCCTATGCAAAACAACGACACCAGAATTTGGCTGGAAAGGCATTACCGACTCTGCGCTCACTGGTACAACAAGAAACCCCTGGAAGCCGACGCATACACCCGGTGGTTCTAGCGGTGGCTCTGCAGTACAGGTTGCTTGCGGTCTAGGCCCCATCTCTATTGGCACAGATGGTGCCGGTTCTATTCGAATTCCTTCAAGCTTCTCTGGGGTCTTCGGGCACAAGGCAAGTTATGGTCGCGTACCCGCCTGGCCCGCAAGCCAGGTCGGCACGCTTGCCAATATCGGCCCCATGACCAGAACAGTCGCAGACGCGGCGCTCACGCTGTCGATTATTTCAAAATGGGATGCTAGAGACTGGCATGCGCTACCCCAACAAGAGATGAATTGGGTGGATTTGCCCGGCACGGGGCTCAAGGGCCTGCGCATTGCCTACAGCCCCGACTTAGGCTTTGGCGGGGTCGACCCAGGCGTTGCAGAGCTCGTAAAAGCCGCTGTTGAAAAAATGGCTGCACTCGGTGCACATGTCACTGAAGTCACCCCACCCATTGGCGACATGAATGACACCATTGACGTGCTGTGGCAATCGGGTTGCGCGTATGGCCAACGCAATATGACTGAAGCACAACTGAATGTCTTAGAGCCCGGGCTACGCCAAGCGGCCGACCGTGGGCGTGCCTACACCTTGCCGCAATATCTGAAAGCAACCGAAGAGCGCGGTGCGTTCGGTGCACGCATGCGCGAGTTTCATACTGACTGGGATCTGCTTGTGCTGCCCACCATGCCGGGCACCGCGTTTGAAGTCAATCAACTCGGACCCAAACAGGCAGACGGCTCAATTGGCAGCGCCTGGCGCATTTGGAATCCTTTTTGTTATCTGTTCAATCTGACCATGCAACCCGCGGCGAGCCTGCCTTGCGGGTTTACGGCTAAAGGATTGCCGGTCGGCTTGCAAGTGGTTGGGCGCATGCACGACGACCTCACCGTACTCAGAGCCTGCGCCGCGCTAGAGCCCCATGTGTCGCCGCTGAAGCTTGCACCAAGGCCGAACTGACCTAAAACAGGACATCCCTGAACAATTCAGGCGACACTTTTTACCGACCTGAAGCAAGACTAAGTGTTGACTACTTCTGAAAAGATCGATATTCTTACCAACAACCTATCGATCAATAAGTGACCAGAAATGTCTAATACCGCCACACTATCAAGTAAGTTCCAAATCTCTATTCCAAAAGAGATCAGAGAAACGATGCACTGGTCTGCTGGGCAAGAGTTTGTGTTTCTTCCCAAAGGTGATGGTCTACTCGTGATGCCCGTACCCGAACTCAATCAACTTCGAGGGATCGCAAAAGGCGCAAATGTCGATAAGTACCGAGACCGCAAGGATCGTTTCTGATGGCATCCAAGCAACTATGGGTTGTAGACACCTCTGCATGGATTGAATGGCTGACCGATAGTCAGCACGGAAAAAAACTCAACAACAGATTTCCTGAAAAGGACTTTTGTATTGTGCCAACGATCGTACAACTTGAGTTATCTAAGTGGTTGACGAGAGAGCTTGGCGAAGAGCAAGCAGATACTGTCATCGCCTACACGCAAAAATGCATTGTGGCACCGCTTGAAATTAGTATTGCATTGTTAGCGGCTGAATGTCATCGAAAATTTAAACTGGCAACCGCAGACGCGATCGTTTACGCCACGGCACAACATTGTGGCGCAGAATTACTGACTTTTGACGCTCATTTTGCCAAGCTGCCTGCAGTGACTTATTTGGCGAAGTAACCTAGTATTTTTGGTGGGCGGTACAAGTTTCGAACTTGTGACCCCTGCCGTGTGAAGGCAGGGTATTAGGACAAATGAGGACATTTAAGGCAGAGGTATTCATATACAAATTATCCTGAAGTATCCTAAAATATCCCTATTAGTTTAGGATACTTTTAGGATACCACGATGCCAATTAATACTGTTGACTCTCGCAGCAAGCTAAAACCTCGCAGAGCGCCGTATTGGCACAAACTATCAACCGGACGCCATCTGGGCTATCGAAAGATGATCGCGGGTGGCGATGGCACTTGGTTGGCGCAAGCGTATGACGACGATTCAAAGACGCAACGCCGACATTCGCTCGGGTCG
>CANKOW010000073.1 GCA_947484295.1 Alcaligenaceae bacterium
CGCGCATCAGTGAGGCGTTTGAGCATTGCGAGCACATACACGCGCGAGCCACCGAGGATCGTTTTCCACTGGGGCCGATCGTCGATTTGTAGCAAACGGTGGTTTAAACAGAAGGCAAGAAAAGTTTCGGCTGAAAACTCAAGCACGGCACTCACAGGCGTGGACCAGATAGCCGCGGCCATCGGCAACAGGTACCAGTCTTGCATCGTCTGACCAAACTTCTCACGCTTGAGCAGGCTGCCCAGTGTGATAGGGGTGCGTCGTGCTTCGAGCAGATAGTGCTCGGCCTGACGATTAAAGCGCAAGATATCGCGCAACATCCCAAGAAACCTTGGCCGAAAAAGATTACTAGGCTGCGCAAAGACAGAACCTAGGTTTGTACCGGCCCACTCAATATCAGGCTCACGAATCGACACACCAAAAGACATATCGCTAGCATGAACCGGCACGCCTAAGTGCGCCAAAAGCGGCACCAAGTTTGGGTAGGTCACATCGTTGTGGACTAGAAACCCGGTATCAACAGGATGCGTCACCCCCTCTAGCGTGACGTCAACGGTATTCGAGTGACCACCAAAATAATTCCCTGCCTCAAATAACGTGACGCGATACTTGTCGGCCAATAACCAGGCGGTAGATAGCCCAGCAATCCCGGCCCCCACTACCGCGATCCGGCTCCCTGGTGCAGGAGCCGTTGTTGAACCGCCGCGCAGGGCACTGTTAGCAGAGTGTTCGCCCTCAAAAACCTTACCGCGTTCGTAAACGGCTTGACTCACGCTGGGGCACCCTCCGCCCCTAGCAACGCTTCACGCAACGCTGGGCGCTGCGTGCGCGGATCAAGCCAAATTGCTGAGAACGCACGCGCAAACCCTGGGTCAAGAATTGAACCGAGCGCACGATGAGCTGAGAAAAAATAGACGCCTTCGTCGGGCTTAAACCACCCAAATAAACGGTCACCGAGGCTGACGTCAGGCACGATTGACTCAAGAGTCTGCCGCCAATTTGCTGCCTGCTCCGCTTCGGGCGAAGCGAGTCGCTCGATTTCTTGCAAAGTGATCGCCACGATCTGCTGAGCGGATAACTTACGCAAATAAGAGAGATCGAGAACGTAGGGTTGCGTCGGGTCAAAGCGGCCGCTAGGTGTCAGCAGCCGGATGTTGTAAAACTTAAAAACGCTCCAACTAAAGATCCCCTGCCCACAAAGCGCCCAACCGCCGCCCGCTTGCTCATACAAGTGCCTAGGTAACTCTTCAGACTTACTCTCTGAAGAAAATTCCTCAAACGTCAAGCTTGAAGGCATAATTGGGCTCTATAAAGTAAGTAAATAATCATTTGTGTTAGTTTAAACTATAAAGTACAAAAAAATACCAATTGGTAATAAAATATACTTATCAGACATAATCGTCCAATTGACAAAAACTCGAATGATTGAAACCTCCCCCACCAAACTGTCATTCAAACAACAGCAACTACAATTTCGTGAAAACGCGATTTTAGACGCCGTGAATCGGCTATTGGCACAAAAAGGCTTTGATCTCATGACGATGGATGAGGTCGCGGCAGATGTAGGCATTGCCAAGGCCAGCCTCTACAAGCATTTTCAATCCAAAGAACAACTGGCCGCGGCCTCGATGACTCGCCTGCTTGAGCAGGCGATCGCCTTGGCGCACGGGCTGCCCGAACACCAGACACCCCTCGACAAACTTAAAGCGGTGATGCGCTGGGCCGTCACAGAGCACCTCGGTGGCACCATGCCCCTGTTACCCTCAACCCGTTCAAGTATCCAGCAGGCCTTGCTTGGCTACCCCCCTTACATCGAGCGCCTCAGCACCTTGACTGAGCAACTCGGCGAGTGGATTGAGCAAGCGCAAGCCTCACGCAGCCTATCGGCCTCGCTTCCTGGCGAGGTTATTTTGTACACAATCTACGCCCGCTCTTGTGATCCAGTCGCCGACTTCTTAAAGATGGGCGGCGCGTTCTCAGACCAGGATATTGTTGATCTGGTGATTCACACCGCCTTTCAGGGCTTGACTGGACAAACTTGACCTACAGCGCAGTCCGTTTCACGCAACGCATCGGCTAGAATCGGTTTCTTTTTTGGGGATGCGTCATGTGGTTTAAAAATCTTAAGTTATTTCGCCTGTCACCCTCCTTCACCCTGACAACGCCCCAACTCGACGCACTTTTAGCCAAAGAACAGTTTGTATCCGCTGGCGCTGCCGCCCCCCTTTCAATTGGTTGGGTCCCTCCGCGCGAAGAAGACGTTCGTTTTGCCTATGGCGTCGGTCGCCAAGTGTTGTGCGCGTATCGCACCGAAAAAAAATTATTGCCTACGACTGTCATCAATCAGTTCGCTAAGGTCCGCGCCCAAGAACTCGAAGATCAACAAGGCTTCAAGCCAGGTCGCAAACAGTTACGCGACCTCAAAGAAGAAGTGACACAAACCTTGTTACCGCGTGCGTTTAGCCTTGCGCGTGACACGCGCGTCTGGATCGATCCGGTCAATCACTGGCTTGTGATTGATACCGCCTCTGCATCAAAATCCGAAGAAATCCTGACTGCGCTAGGCAAAGCCATTTACCCGTTTCCGGTCGAGCCCGTGCACGTCACCATTAGCCCAACCGCGGCCATGACAGACTGGGTGCTGGGTGGGCACGGGCCGGCAAATTTTACGGTAGATCAAGATGCCGAATTACGCGCAGGTGGCGACAAAGCGGCTGCAGTGCGCTACGTCAAACATGCTTTAAATAGTGACGATATTCAAAAGCACATTAAAGGTGGCAAGCAATGCATGCGACTCGCCCTCACCTTTAATGATCGCATCTCGTTTGTGTTAACCGAAAATCTTGACATTAAGCGAGTGGCTGCCCAAGACATCTTGGATCAGCCTGAGCAAAATATGCCAGCCGATGCCAACGAACAATTTGATGGCGACTTTACCTTAATGTGCGCCGAGTTGAATCAAATGCTTTCGGCACTGCTCGAGGCGCTTGAAGAAAAGGTCGTAATAGCCAAAGCTGCGTGACTTACCCTCGCTCCAAGGGGCGAGCTAAATACAATGCCGCGCGGTGACCACGCTGCCGTGTCGCTCAACATGTAAAGGATCTCTTCATGGATCTTATGATTACCAGCAAAGTCCTCGAGGCGATCAAGGGGGGTGTCTTGCTTGAAGTACAAGCCGACGATTTGAAGGTGCAGGCCTATATCGTCATCTCAAATGTTGACATGGCGGTGGTCGAAGCGCTTGTGCCGATGTCAGTTTTTGAAAGTGGTGCCCAAGTTCACGTCGCCGGAGTTGAAGCCTTGGGTGACGGCACAGAACAAGTTGTGCAAGTGCTTGAGAACATGGACCCCGACGACATCGTGGTGTTTTTATGCGAGAACGCCGTGGTGTACGCCGAGAGCCTAGCCGTGTTGGGCCTGAAACACTAGGCCAAGCCTCAAGCCCCTAATAGGGCGGCACGTACTTTGCGCTGTGCTGCAGCACCAGCGCCACTCAAACACGACAGCCAAGCGCTTATGCTGGCGGGCGCTTCTGAGAAAAATGTGTAATCACCAAGGCCACAACGCCAACGACCATCACAAGCAATGAAATGTAAACGGCCCCCTTACTGATGGCGTAGGTCACACTTGAATACGTCAAAAAACCGCAGGTCAGACAAAACAGAATCGGAGTCAAGGGGTACAGCGGCACCTTGAACGGGCGTTCTACGTGGGGATCTTTGACTCGCATCACGAAAAGTGAGACGCCCACTAAAAATAGAAAGGCCCAAAATACCGGGGCTGTAAATTCGACCATGACCTCAAAGCCATCGGTTTGCCAGACGCCTAAACCCACTAACGCCAAGCTCAAGATCGACTGCACCACATAAGCGGCCACCGGCGATCCACGCTCTGCGTGCCAGTTGCCCATAAAACGCAGGGTGGGCCAGTCGCGCCCTAAGGCGTAATTGGTGCGTGCCCCCACAATCATGGTGGCATTAATACTCGTCAAGGCAGCCACGGCCACAAAAATGCCGAGCATTTTTTCGCCCCAAGGGCCAAACGCCTTACCCATCAGATCAGCCGCCACCGCTTTACTGCCCGCCAAGCCAGACAAGCCCAAACCAGCCAACACCGCAATATTGAACAGCACATAGATCAAGGTCAAAATCATGATGCTAATCACAATCACGGGCACGATTGCGCGCTTGCCGCCGCGTACCTCGGCCGAAATATACGCCGCTTCGTTCCAGCCACCATACGTCAACAGCACGAACACCATGGCCAAGCCAAACATCCCTAGACTTGGCGAAGAAGAAAACATACTAGGTGATGCTGGTGCATCGCCCGACAACACAATCCCTGCGACCGCTACACACAACAAGCCTGTGACCTCGATCATCGTCAGGCAAGTTTGCACCCACGAGGCTGCATGTAAGCCAATCAAATTGATCAGAGTCATGGCGACCACAACGCCCACGGCCCACAGCGCCGTTGAGTGGGGCCCCAGATTCACCACTTTACTCATGTAATCGCCGAATACAAACGCCAGTAATGCGATCGACCCCGTGTTGATGACGGTTGCCTTTGCCCAGGCGTACAAAAAAGAAGCAGGCTTGCCAAAGGCGCGTGCTAAAAAATGATAATCCCCACCCGCATGCGGATAGGTGGTGGCAAGCTCTGCGTAGCAGAGCGCGCCAGCCAAAGAGATGACTCCCCCAAGCACCCAGGCCACAATTAACCACCCAGCGTCGCCCGTGACGCCGGCCACCATCGAAGGTGTTTTAAAAATACCTGCACCAATCACAATGCCAACAATGATTGCGATCGCACTAAAGGTGCTAAGTTGTTTCGTCGGTTGATTGCTCGGGGTAGTTGGGCTAGTCATTATTAATTACGCGTACCAGTAATAGAATAAAGGGGTGAGTTCTCAAACACCTGACCCGATAGCTCGTTACCGTTCAGCGTCACATCGGCGATCCGAGACTGGTTACTTTGGTCCAAGAACGAAAACTTCAAGCGATTACCGGTCAGGGTACCCCCAAGAATCGGCTGTGGTTTACCGTAAATGTTTAAGATGCCCCCTACTTTTTGATAACGTTGGGTGAGCTCGAGCGTAACCGGCTGCTGTGAGCCCTCAACCCCTTTTAACGACCACTTGCCCGCAGCGTTTCCGGGAACAACCCAGAAATGCCCCTGCGCATAGCCGGTACCGACCTTATCATCAGGCTCCCAGTCGCCCATGTTGAAAGAGTTGGTCACAATCCTGGTGCCGGGCGCCATTTTCAAAATCGTTGGACGAATCTTTAAATTCAAATCGGGCAACAGATACATCGTCACGACCGTAGCTTTTGAAAAATCTTCAACGAAAATATCGCCGTTGATGATTTTGACTTTGTCTGCAACCCCGGCGCGCTGAGCATTGCGGGTGGCGAGTTCAGCCATCTCTTTGTTGTACTCAATACCCACCGCAGTGGCACCATAGTTTTTAGCCGCGGCGATTGCAATCTTGCCATCACCAGCACCTAAGTCGTACACCAGATCAGTAGGTTTGACGTTTGCGACTTTCAACATCGCATCGGCAACCGCGTCATTGGTCGGCACCCAGATCACATCCTTACCGCTTTGACCGACACGCGGCTCATACTTTTCGTCACCCAACTTGGTCGACTCTACAGACTGGGCAAACACTGGGTTGACAGCCAAAGCAACAGCTAGGGCTGACACATGAACGAGAACACGAAACTTCATAAGTACCTCGACAAAAAAGTTTAAGAAAAACTGCACAACGAATCTTACGAATTTTTAGACGAAGCAGATCCAAACTCTGCGCCCGCCCAACCCTCTATATGTTTAATAATGTTGGCATAATCTTTTGGGCCATCGCCCTGCCCGATCGCAAACGATAAAAACTGGCGAGCAGCCGGGCTAACCGTCATAGGCACACCCAGCTTTTCAGCCTCTTCAACGCAAAGTTTAATATCTTTATGCAATAAGTCGGTGGTGAAACGGGTAGGAAACTCACGAGTCAACACGCACTGTGGCATTTTTTCTTGCGTAATAAATGAGCGACCGCTCGAAACGTTAATCACATCTAACATTGTTTTCGCATCTAGCCCAGCTTTGGCACCATACACCAAGGTTTCGCAGCTTGCCACGATGTTGACGGCACACAGGGTGTTGTTGATGATCTTCATCGTCTGCCCTAGGCTTGCCTGCACGCCCAGGTAAAAAATATTTGTACCTAAAACCGACAATAAGGGCTTGACCTGCTCGAACGCTGCAGTGGGGCCCGATGCCATCAGGGTGAGAGTGCCCTTCTCAGCGCCGGTGGTGCCGCCGCTCACCGGGGCGCCCACCCACTGAATCTGTTTGGCGGCAGCAGCGGCGGCAACCGAATCGGTAACTGAGGGGCCCGTCGTAGATAAGTCAACAATGACTTTAACTGCCTTTCCAGAAAGGACACCCGCCGGGCCTTGCACCACAGACTGAACAATTGAAGGCATAGGTAAGCAGAGCAAGACAAACTCAACCTCGTCAGCCATTGCTTGAGCACTTGCTGCCACGCGTGCGCCCTTTTGCGTTAAGCGCTCTAAGGCTTGAGGGTTATTGTCATACACAACAAGGTCATGACCAGCAGCTAAAAACCGGTTACCAAAATGATGGCCCATGTTGCCAAGGCCTATTAAACCTAGTTTCATATTTTATTATCTCCGGATATGTTTATTTTTTAAAATTTCGAGAGTCACCATATCTTACAAACTAACATCACTTGTGACATGATGAGATCAGGTGAACTACCCTCGCTTAGCACGTGCTCAACCAAAGCAAATTGAGGCAAACCACCTTCGCGTGTCACGGTCTTAGCCTGGTTTGGCTTAGCCCATGCGCAGCACGCGGCAGTTAGCTCTGTCGCGTAGCGAGCCGTTACGCTGCGTCTGCGGGATCCCCGAGCAAAATAGACTCGTAGGCGTGCAGAACAGTCGCACCGCCAGTATGCAAAAACAAGACGTTATCGGTTGGTTTGAAATAGCCTTTGCGACTTAAACCAATCAACCCAGCCATGATCTTGCCGGTATAAACCGGATCCAGCAAAATCGCCTCAGTGCGGGCCAGCATTTGCACGGCCTCGACCATCGCGGGATTTGGCACTGAATACTTGGGGCGCCACCAGTCACCAAAACTCAGCACGGCCTCGGCTGGGACCTGAATCTTGACACCCAGCAAATCTAAAATTGCTTGCGCTTCTTTATGTACTAAGGGGTTTTGATCTGACGGATCGCGGCTTACCCCAATACCGACCAACGGGATTTGGATATTGTTGCCAAGAAAACCAGCCACCAACCCACCGTGCGTGCCTGAACTACCCGAACCCACCACAAAATAATCTATCGGCTGCCCCATCTCCAAGAGCTGCTGCTGCAACTCTTGGGCGCAGGCAACGTAGCCTAAGCCACCAATCGCGTTTGAACCACCACCTGGGATGATATAGGGCTTACCGCCGCTGGCGCGCACCTCTTGTGCAACTTTTTCCATCGCCTCGGCCATATTGCTGCCACCTGGCACAACCGTCACCGCCTCAACGCCTAGCAGCCGAAACATAAATTGATTGCCTGTCGCATCAAATTTATAGCTGCCTGGCACGCGCTCTTCAATCACAAAACGACACTTCAGGCCCTCTTTGACGGCAGCCGCTAGCGTGATGCGGCAATGATTTGATTGTGGCGCGCCGCAGGTCACGAGCGTATCCGCACCTTTTGCCAGCGCATCGCCCATCAAAAACTCGAGTTTGCGGGTTTTATTGCCACCCGGAGCCAGGCCCAACATGTCATCGCGCTTAATCCAAACTCGTGGGCCACCTAGGGCTTTGGTGAAATTAGGCAAAAACTCGATGGGCGAAGGCCCTTGCGAATAGCGACGGCGTGGGAAACGACTGAGATCCATGAGTTAAGTCCTAGAATTTTCTAAAAAAAAGGGTGATGATATTGGTCGACATAGTGCCTGATGGCCTGTCACTAAGCAACCGTGCTCGGGTCAGTCAGGCTGAGTCTGACAAAGGTCTCGCCCGAAAAAGCGTCTTGCAACAGGCGAAGGAGGCGGACGATCGGGCGAGGCACGCAGGCGCCCCTTAATTTTCGACCAACGGCGTCGGACCCGTATGCAATTTCAGACGCATATGATCAGGCACGTCTTGCCCCGCATCGGTGAAGGCTTTACGCATCGCCCCCATGTGTGGGCCAAAAATGCCGCTACGGTTGTCACTGACCCACTCGCGTGAAGCAAACAATGAATCCATGCTGCCTTGAAACTTAGGCATGACCCAACGCGCAAAGAGTTCATAGCTGCGCATCGTTTGCTCGCGTGTGGCCCACTCGTGTGAACGGAACATGACCGCACCAGCACCACCGCCCGTGAACTCGAGCAAACGGGCAATACCATTTGCAACAGTCTCGGGTGAGCCCACAATCGTCGTGCCTGCTTTCAAGCCGTCGCCCAAGGGGTCTTCGCTACGCATCGGAGGACGACCGAGCGTTTCACTAAAGTAGCTCAGGGTTTCAACCCGCTCACGCGCACGCACGTCACGCATCGCGGTTTCGTCGTCTTCACCCACATGGATGTTGACCACAAGACGCCAGTCTTCGCGATTCATGGTCTTGCCAAATTTTGCCGCCTGCTCTTCGCCGAGCTTCCATTGCTCGGCAAGCTTTTGCGGGCCGCCCGGTAAGCCAGCACCTAAGGACAACATGCCGACGCCATATTTGCCGGCCGTCAATACCCCAGACGGTGTCGTCGAAGTTGCCACGGCAATCGGAAAACAACCCTTGGTATACGGGGCAAGGTGCAGGCGCGCCTCTTTCAATTCAAACCAGTCGGTCTTTAAGGTGACAGGTTCTTTACCCTCAAGAAGCCGCATGATGGCTCCCAGAGACTCATCCATCATCGTGCGTTGCTTTTCTGCTTTGATACCCATCATGTAGGCATCAGACACGAGCGCTCCTGGCCCGCAACCCAGCATCGCACGGCCACGCGTCATATGATCAAGTTGCACAAAGCGCTGCGCGACCAAAAAAGGATGGTGATACGGCAAGCTGGTGACGCCCGAACCTAGCATGATGCGTTTGGTGCGTTGAGCGGCGGCCGCGATGAAGATCTCAGGCGAAGCAATGATCTCCCAACCGGCCGAGTGATGCTCGCCGATCCAGGCTTCGTCATAGCCTAAATGATCGAGCCACTCAATCAGTTCCAGATCGCGCTCTAACGCCAAGGTGGGGTTATCACCTAGTTGATGAAAAGGGGCTAAAAAGATACCGAAACGCAAACCTGCGTGAGTCATGCTTTGTCTCCTGCCAAATTAATTTTGGATTTTTTTTGAGTGTACCGGATCAGACATCGGCCGGTGCGTCACCAATCCACGCAATGCGCAATAAATTTGTCGTGCCTGACACGCCAAAGGGCGTGCCCGCAATAATCAGCAGGGCTTCACCTGGGCGTCCAAACCCATTTTTTTCAGCCGCTTGCGTAGCGCGCAACACGATATCTTCGGTACTTTGCACAACAGCTGCCTGAATCGAATGCACGCCCCACACCAACGACAATCGACGCGCTGCCGCAGCGTTTGGCGTCATACTTAAAATCGGTGCCCGTGGTCGCTCGTGCGCTACCCGTAAGGTCGTCGAGCCCGAAGACGTGTAGGCAACAGTGGCCGCCACCGGCAAGGTCTCGGCAACCGTGCGAATGGCCGCTGAAATCGCATCGCGGGCATCACGATGGCGGCGTCGAAAGGTTGCATCCATCGTTAGGCGCTGAATTGGGTCACGCTCTGTGCTTTGCAGAATACGATCCATCATATTGACAGCTTCGATCGGATATAACCCCGAGGCCGATTCGGCCGACAACATAACGGCATCAACTCCGTCATACACGGCAGTTGCCACATCGCTGACCTCGGCACGCGTGGGCACCGGTGACGCAATCATGGATTCAAGCATTTGCGTCGCGACAATCACCGGCTTGCCGGCTTCGCGACAGGCTCGCACAATACGCTTTTGCAGCACGGGCACTTCTTCGGGTGGCAACTCAACACCCAAATCACCACGCGCCACCATCACGCCATCTGAGGCCGCCACAATCGCTTCAAGCTGGTCAATCGCAGACGGCTTTTCAAGTTTGGCCATGATCCAGGCACGGTCTTGCACCAATCCCCTGAGCTCGGCAATGTCTTCTGGTCGCTGCACAAACGAGAGCGCCACCCAATCGACCCCAATACTCAAACCGAAGTCTAAGTCTTCGCGGTCTTTGGTCGTGATCGGCGACAAAGGCAAAATCGCCCCCGGCACATTGACACCTTTACGGTCTGAAATCACGCCAGCGTTGATGACCTCGACATTGGCATGGGTGGGGTCACAACTCACCACGCGCACACGCACTTTGCCATCGTCAATTAACAAATCGTCGCCTGGCTTGAGCGCTGCAAAAATCTCAGGGTGCAAAAGCGGCACGCGCCCGTTCTCGCCCGGGGTAGGATCCAGATCAAACCGCAGTTTTTGACCGGCCTCAAGCGATTGCTTGCCCCCAACAATTTTGCCGACCCTAAGTTTTGGCCCTTGCAGATCTAGCAAGATACCCACTGGTCGGCCCACATCAGCCTCAATCTGGCGAATCGCGTCATAGCGTAATTTATGATCAGCATGCGTGCCATGGCTAAAGTTCAAGCGAAACACATCCACACCCGCATCAAACAACCGACGAATCATGTCAGGCTCGCTGCTGGCAGGGCCCAGAGTCGCTACAATTTTGGTATTGCGGTTGCGGTGCGAGATCGCATCGAGTTTCATGTTTCGTTGAACCTTATCGGATTAAATTCAGGCACTATTACGTATAGTTCGTAGGTTACCTGATTCACCCACCTTATTAACGGAGTTTTTAGATGTCTACTGTTTCTTTAGCACCACATGCTGCGCTGCGTATTGATGGGCCTCGCCTCTGGAACAGTTTGATGGCGCTCGCGCAGATCGGCGCCACTAAAAAAGGTGGGGTATGCCGCTTGGCGCTCACAGAGCTTGATCGCCAGGGACGCGATTTTTTTGTGGCGCAAGCTAAAGCCGCGGGCTGTTCAATTCGCATCGACAGCGTCGGCAATATCTTTGCCCGTCGTGCCGGACTCAACAACAACTTGCCTGCGGTCATGACAGGAAGTCATATCGACACACAGCCCACCGGCGGCAAGTTTGACGGCAATTACGGGGTGTTAGCAGGCCTTGAGGTGTTCAAAACACTCAACGATGCGGGCGTCACCACTGCAGCACCGCTTGAGGTTGTGGTTTGGACCAACGAAGAAGGCTCGCGCTTTGTGCCGGTCATGATGGGATCTGGGGCCTTCATTGGCGAGTTCAAGACTGACTTTATTCTGGCGCAAAAGGATCGAGACGGCATCACCGTTGAGCAAGCGCTCAATTCGATCGGTTATGCCGGTCAAGACCAGGTGAGCCCAAAGGGAATTGGTGCCTACTTTGAGGCGCATATTGAGCAAGGCCCCGTGCTTGAGGCGCACGATATCACCATCGGTGTTGTCACCGGCGCGCTTGGGCAGCACTGGTTTGATGTGGTGATCACAGGCTCTGAAGCCCACGCCGGGCCTACCCCTATGCCCTTGCGTCACGACGCCCTACTGGCCGCCTCACACATGGTGCAACTCATCAACGAACTGGCGCTTGACCACGCCCCCAATGCGCGCGGCACGGTCGGGATGCTTGATGTCTACCCAAATTCACGTAACGTCATCCCCGGCTCGGTCAAGATGTCCGTCGATCTTCGCGCAGACTCAGGCGCGACCTTAACTGCGATGGTCGACAAGCTCAATGCTCGGGCGCAAGAGATTGCCAAACAAGGCAAGGTGAGCATCGCCATCACGCAAGTGGTGTATTTTCCGCCCGCGGTCTTTGCTCAAGAGCTGGTGAACGCCGTGCGTTCGGGTGCCCAAACTATTGGGCTCTCAGAGATGGATGTGGTGAGTGGCGCGGGTCACGATGCCGTCTACATGGCGCGCGTTGCCCCCACTGCAATGATTTTTGTGCCTTGTAAAGACGGCATCAGTCACAACGAAATCGAAGACGCCAAAGCCGAACATCTTGAGGCCGGCTGTAACGTGTTGTTGCATGCCATGCTAGCGTGCGCGAGCCAGCAATGAAAATCCTGATTGCAAGACTCAATCACGAAACCAATACGTTTTCGCCGGTCGCCACGCCACTCGCTTCGTTTGGCGACCACGGCCCGACTTATGGCGACGAGGCCTACGCGGCCTCTAAAGGCACGCGCACGGGTATCGCTGCCTACATCGATCTGCTTGAACAGGCCGGCCATCAGGTTGTCGTAGCATGCAGTGCCACAGCCAATCCAAGCGGGCGTGTTGCCGCGCAGGCCTACACCCATCTGTCTGATGTGATTGTGGCGGCCGCGGCGGGCTGTGATGCCATCGCGCTCGATCTGCATGGTGCCATGGTGGCCGAAAACTCTGATGATGGCGAGGGTGATCTGCTTGAGCGTTTGCGGGCAGTATTGCCCAAAGCCCCTATTGCCGTGGCATTTGATTTGCACGGCAAGATCACTGAAAAAACGATGGCGAGCAGCGACATCGTAGTGAGCTTCAAAACCTATCCGCATATCGATATGTACGAAACCGGCGCCCACGCCGCACGTTTGTTGATTGAGATGCTCAATAAAAAAATCAAACCGACGATGGCCTGGCGCCGTCTGCCCTTGCTTTCGCACACGCTGTGCAGCCGTACCGATATCGGTGCCATGCACGAAGCCGTCGAACTCGCGCGCGCCGCTGAAGCTGCGGGCATGCTGGGTGTGTCGGTCTTGGCGGGATTTTCTTTGGCCGACATCGCCGCCCCCTGCATTAGCGTGGTGGTGATCAGCGATGCCGACCAAGAGGCTGCCGAGCAATTTGCCGATGTCGTGGCGGGTTTTATTTGGGATAACCGCGAAGGCTTTGTCTACGCGAGCGAAACTTTGGCGGCCTCGATTACTCGGGCACAAGAGCTTGCCCAGCAACCGGGCGCAGGGCCCGTATTGCTGTTGGATCACGGTGATAACTGCATGTCGGGCGGCACCTGTGACGATATGAATGTATTGCACGAAGCCTTGGCGCAAGGGTTGCAAAATATCGTTGTGGGGCCGGTTTGCGACCCTGAGGCGGTCGCACTGATGATTCAGGCCGGCATTGGCGCGACGGTATCCGTGGCTGTCGGCGACAAAGTCCCCTTGACTCAGCTAGGCATCACAACGACTCCCCGCGTTTTAACTGGGTTGGTCTTGCGCCTCACAGATGGCGAATACGTCATCAGCGGGCCCACCTATACAGGTCAGCGCATTTACATGGGGCGTACGGTCTTACTTCAGTTGCCTCAAGCGCTGGTGATGGTGACCGAGACCCCTCAAGAACACTGGGACTTAGGTATTTTCAGTCACATCGGCATTGATGCGACCAAGCACCGTTTTGTATTACTCAAATCCAGAATGTATTGCCGCCCCGTGTTTGTGCCGATTGCCAAGGCCGTCGTCGAGTGCGATGGCGGCGGCGTCACAAGCTCTGACTATTCGCGGTTTCCGTACAGCAAGCTTGATCGCCCTGTATATCCGTTTGATTTGGCTACGACCTGGCAAAGTCAAATGTAAGACACAACAAAAAGCCCCGCAACGAGATGCTGCGGGGCTCTTTGCTTGAGTTCAGGCGCGGCGAGTACGTTGCCGCATCTGAACAGGTACTTAGCCTAAGCGACTTTCAAAGCCCGCTTTGATCTCAAGCAAGCTTGGTGGCAAGCCATGCGCCAATTTTTCAAAGAGTTCAGCATGCAACTCAAACTCTTTGCGCCAAGCTGCTTTGTCGATTGAGGTGATCGTGGTGAATTTTTCGAGCGAAAAATCCATGCCAGACCAGTCAAGATCTTCATAGCTCGGTGTAATCCCAAAGACATGTTCGTTGCCCTTGGCCTCGCCTTCAATACGACCCAACATCCATTTCAGAACGCGGGTGTTTTCGCTAAAGCCGGGCCAAACAAATTTGCCTTCAGCATCTGTACGAAACCAGTTGACACAGAAGATACTGGGCAACTTAGCACCCGAGGCTTGCAAGTGTTCGCCTAAAGATAACCAGTGTTGAAAGTACTCGGCCATGTTGTAGCCACAGAACGGCAACATCGCAAATGGATCACGGCGCACCACACCCTGTTCACCCACTGCAGCAGCAGTGGTTTCAGAGCCCATGGTC
>CANKOW010000074.1 GCA_947484295.1 Alcaligenaceae bacterium
AATAGAGATGCACAAAAAGCATCAAAACCACACCGATAAAAATACCGGGCCCAAATCCTGCGATAAATAACTCGCCAACCGAAACTTCAGCCGCGACACCGTACAAAATCATCGGGATCGAAGGCGGGATAATCACCCCAAGCTCTGCGCTGGTTGCCTGTAGGGCTGCAGCGTAATTAGGCGGGTAGCCGTGTTTCACCAAGGCGGGGATCAAGATGGCACCAATTGCAAAGGTCGTTGCCACGCTCGACCCTGACACTGCTGCAAAAATCATGCAGGTCAGCACGCAGGTCATGGGCAAGCCGCCCTGCACGCCACCCACAATACTCTTGGCAAACTCAACTAAGCGACGAGAGATTCCACCAGTCTCCATTAAGTTGCCGGCCAAAATAAAAAACGGAATCGCCGCCAACGGAAATTTATTCAACGAGTTGAACATCTCTTTGACCGAGATAAGCATATTGACGTTGCCAATTTGTATCCCCAAAATCGCGGCCAAGCCGATCGAGACGGCCACAGATACTGTGAGCAGAAAACACAGCAACATCGTAATTAGCATGGTCAAGCTCATTGCGCATTCTCCAATTCATTACGCTGTGGGTCAAGGTAATTTCCAATGATCGCGGGTACACAAAACAGCCCTCCGACCGGCAAAGCTAGATACGCCCAAAACATAGAAATAGATTCAAGACCACTAACGCTCTGTACGCGGCCGCGCAAAGAATAATCCCATCCCCACCAAATGATGACTGCAACAAGAATCAAGGCAGCCACACTTGTCACAAAATCAAAAATTCGCTTACCACGCGCGCCCACTAATCGATACAACACGTCAACGCTTACCATTGCCCCTACCCTAAAGGCATAAGGGATCCCCATAAACACCATCCACACCAAACTAAAACGAATTAACACTTCAGTCCATTCGGCTGGGATTTCTAACACAAACCGCATCACGACTTGAAACATACCCAGAGTTGCCGCAATGGCCATCATCAGGCAGGCAATAAACAATGCGAATCGCGTGGTGACGCTCTCAACAGCAAGCAGAATATTTTTCATCTTGTTCTTCTAAAAAAAACAAGCGCGCCACTGGTGTGCCGCGCTTGAATTTATTTGTAATTAACTACGAGTTTGCTGCAATTACTTGTAATTACGAATCGCATCGATTTTGTCTTTACCAAACTCTTTTTCAAACTGGGTAAACACCGGAGCTAACTTAGCAACAAAGGCAGCCTTATCAAAGTTCTCGATAATCGACATACCCTTGCTACGCAACTCAGTTACGCCACTGGCGTCATCCTTATCCACACGAGCACGCGTTGCGATGACTGCGAGTTTTGCGGCATCCAGAAACACCTTTTGATCAGCGGCCGACAGTTTGTCAAACGAGGCTTTGTTCATCAACAACAGAGCTGGGCTGTAAACGTGTGCGGTCAAGGTCATATACTTTTGAACTTGCTCAAACTTAGCCGCCATAATCACTGACAAGGGGTTTTCTTGACCGTCAACTACACCCTGTTGCAAGGCCGTAAAGACTTCAGGAAATGCCATGGGTGTCGTGATGATGCCAAAACCTTTATAGGCTGCCACGTGCACGGGGTTTTCCATCGTGCGCATCTTTAAGCCTTTCAAGTCATCAGGCAAGTTGATCGGGCGCTTATTGTTTGTCATGTGACGCACGCCGTTTTCAGACCAGGCCAAAGCTTTGAAGCCTTTGCTATCAAACTCTTTCAACATTGCCTGGCCGATCGGGCCGTCTAGCACGGCGCGAGCATGTGCCTTGTCACGAAACAAGAAAGGGATGTCTAAAATTTTGACGGCTGGCACAAAATTGGGGATCGGACCCGTGCTGGTACCCGTCAGTTCTTGGGTACCCAACTGAACAGACTCGATACTTTCACGCTCGCCACCTAGGCTGCCTGAAAAGAAGTTCTTAATAATAATGCGGCCTTTGGTGCCCTTTTCAACTTCTTGCGACAACACGTCAATACCATTGCCCTGGTGCGAGTTTTGTCCGATCGAGACGCTATTACGCATCACGACCTGCGCCTGCGTCACGGACGCTAAACCTAAGGTTAGGGCTCCAGCGACTGCCAAAGTAATACGTCCGATACGATTCATGTTAGAGATCTCCGAATTTGAACAATTAAGTGTGACGAGCAAAGAAGCCTGCGGCGCGCATAAATATTGAGTGTTTTCAGCGCCTAAACGTTAAAAAACGTAAAAAGTGCGTTTTCAATGTACTAAGGGTCTATGGTAGGGCAAAGAGCTTGTTTTGGGGCTTAGTAGTATCCCTTGCTTTAGCTACTGAAACCACTCTAACCGAGCTTTAGGATTTCGGCTGCAAACTGGTGCGCCGCCAAGCGGTGTGCTGCCAGGTGCTCGGGCGCTACGTGCTGCGGGCGTGGGCGCTGAGGGCTTGATTGCTGAGGTGCGAAATGGCGTGCTACCAGTTGCTCAGGCGTCAAACCTTGAAGCTGCGCCTGAGCCTGGGTTTTACGTTCGGCCTCTGTGCGTGTGCGCCAAATAAAGTAATCGGTATCGCCATCAGGGGTTCCGAGCTGCTGGTAGACCTTCTCCATAATCGGCACATGGTCGCCGTACCAAGCCAACGTCCCTGGGCGCCCTGCGCTGGCCAGACCTTCGGTCAGCTTTTTGATCATTTGATCGGCATGACCTAAGTGGCGTAAGTAAGCACCTAAATCTTCGCAGCCCTCGGGCAAGGGTTCGGTGAGCCACTCTTGCTTGTCGGTCTCGGGGATGCTTTCTAAATGCAGGGGGCCGTGATTCTCCATGGTGATAACAAACACGAAGGTGGGTTGCTCGGATTCTTGACCAAGCAACTCAAGCACTTTATCGGCCACCACCTCGTCACCCACAAAATGGCAATCGCCCTTGTGCTGCTTTGTGACGACCTCAAATTCGCTGATATCCACAAACTGATCAAAGCCCAACATCGGAAACAGTTTGTCGCGTTTATAAAAGCTTGCTGGGTATGGGTGCACGCAGATGGTGCGATAGCCCTGCTGTTGCAGTAACCGGGCCAACGAGGGCACGCCAAAATTGATGAGGCGCCGATACGGGTTAAAGCGATCAACGCCCAGCTTTAACACGTCGACACCGGTTAAAAACGAAAACTCGGTACGCACGGTGTTGGCTCCCCAGGCGGGCACTTCAAACAAGCCGTAAAGACCGGCCTCGCGTCTGACTCGATCAAAGTGTTGCAAGACCTCGGGCTTCACCTGCGGGTATAGGCGCCGTGGGTCAAAAAATGATTCGCTTTGAATCGCCACGATATTAGGCAGCACGCGCGGAGTTTTAATAGCCGAGGGCTTGGGTAAGGATGAACATTGCGTCAGATCGACACTAGGCAATTGCTCGGCACGCCGATACAGCCAATAGGCACCAAAAAAACCGTGGGTTGTGAGATCGCGTTCGGGATCAAAGCTAAGCGCGGCAACGTTGCTTGAGCCGTATTGCAGTAAGGCACAGGCAACGACCAGCACGCCTGCTATCCCCAGCCAAACGGCGGGCAAACTGTTGCCTTGAGTTAATGGAGCCTCAAGCGCGACGCCTGCCCACAAAGCCAACGCGATTGCGGTAAACGTTAACGCGGTGGGGATGATGCCTAAAAATGGCAGATACAGTCGCGGGTGCTTGACGCAATCCACAAAATAATCATTATCTTGATAGACAAAGAACTCGCGTAAGGATTGGTACTTGGCGTTGTTGACCACAATCAGGCAAGCAAAAATGGCGGTACTAAATAGCGTTGCTAACCAGGGGCGCCTGCACAAGACAAAGCCAAGAACAAAATAGGCTAACCACAACCCAAGGTGTGCGGCAATCGCGGGTAAGGGCCTGCGCCACGGCGCTTGAAAACGGGGCTTGAAGATTTGTTCGATTGCGAATGAGAGTGCGAGGCCTGCGATCATGCTCGGTATCAAGGCGCTGATGACCGCCATCAAGTTAAACATGGTAACCAGCCAACTTCAAAATCTTCAACGACCAAGACGCGGGCAACACCGCCAATAACCACGTCTCGAACGACACAAAAAATGGAAAGGTAATGCGCGCTTTGTTTTTATCAATGCCCCGCTTCATGACCTTGGCGGCTTTGTCAGGTGACCAGACTAAGGTTTTAGGCCCAGGCATAGCGTCGCACATGTCTGATTTCACGTAGCCTGGCATGATAACAGTGACGCCCACGCCTTCGGGGGCAAGCCAACCGCGCAGGCCTTCGCCATAGGCTTTTAAGCCAGCTTTTGACGCGCTATAGGCAGGTGTTAACGGCAAGCCAAAGTACGCGGCTAATGAACTGATCAACACGACTTGCCCGCGACCGCGCTTGCGCATGCCGGGTAAGGCAGCGTGCACCATGGCCATTGAGGCGCGCAGGTTCACGTCGAGCAGTAAATTGGTTTGCTCCCAAGACTCGCCCTTGCCTTCTGGACCGATGTTGATGTTCATGCCTTGATTGGCGATCAACAAATCAAGCGGGTGCAAGGCGTCTATGTCTTGCACCCAGTTTTGTAAGGTGTTGGTGTCGGTGATGTCAAACACGCCCTTCACCACGTGGGCACCTTGCGCCCTGCAGGCGTGGGCGGTTTGCTCAAGCTTGCTTTCGTTGCGGCCGTGCAAGATCAACGTGATGCCCGGCGCGGCGTAGGCTTTTGCTAAGGCGTTGCCGATGCTACCTGACGCACCAGTAATCAGGATTGTTTGGGCGGTGTGGAGTTTCATATTGGCACCAGGCTCAGTAACTGTTGCAAAGGCGAAAGCTCGGCGGCGAGGCGCTCGCAGCTACCTTGCACCGCTTGCGCAATACTTGGGGGGCAATAAAAACCTCCAGACACCTGGGTGCTATGCACGACCACACGTTTAAAACTCTGAAACAACTCAGCCTCGGGCGCCACTGGCATCCCCCAAAACTGAGCCAAATCTTGTTGATCAGTTAACCCGGGCAGGTTGTATTGCGGGTCACCCAAGCAAAGCGTCGGGCAACCTTGTTCAAGCGCCACATACCCCACGGTGCTATTGAGGGTGATGGTGCCTTGGGCGTGTTTTAGTAGAGTGCTCAGGTCGCCGGTTTCGACATACAACACACGATCTTTCAGACCAAACTGACGTTCTAGGTTCAACACCACGCGGTCGTAATGATCCCAACCGGTATCGAGTGGATGGTTTTTTATCACTAGCTTAGTGTCTGCAGGCGCGTGTTGCGCAAAAGACTGCAACACATGCTTGAGCATCAGCTGCATGGTGTGAAAGAGCTCGTGATCACGCACTTGCGAGTCACTGTTTAACTGTAACGGAACAAAAAAATACGGTGTGCGTTGTGCGACTAGGTTTTCGATCAGACGCGTATTAGCCGGCGCCACGCGCTTCAACAGACGGCTGCGTTGTATGTAGCCCGCATACTCAACCGCCGCACTCATGTTGTGATGGCTGCGATATTTTGAAAACAACAGCCGATTCAAAACGCCCGAGACTTGATACGCGATATCGTGCATGGCGCGCAACCTAAGTCGCGAATTAAAATTTTGTAGCACGGGCTGCGGCGGGATATGCTGCGCGGCTTGCGTGAACCACCCTGGCGAGCGAGGTAACTGCGAGCGGGCGTTGACGCCCTCTTGCTCGAGCGTGATCAGATTCGGCCTGAAATAGCCTTCTTCAAAGACATGATTGCGTACGTTATTCAGCCGAGCTTGCTCGAGTGCCGCGATGTGCACGGGTCGCCTGTCACCGAATACCACTTGGTCGGTGATGCCATGTTTCGCGTAGAGCTGACCCAAAAAATCGGGTAGCTCGCTCAAGTCTTGCCTAAACCAGCTTGAACTGCGCGGTAACCAATACACCACATCGCCCGCGTTAAAACTGACTTTATGAACTTGATGACCTTGTTGGCTTAAGGCTGTGGCCAAGCGTGTAAAAAACGGTGAACTCACACCTTGCAGCAACAAGAAACTGCGCGACTGGTCACCCATGCTTACGCGACGCGCCGCAAATCCGCTAAGGGCAATTTGAGCTTGCTGACCTGTTTCAACACCTCGATTAAAACCATGGCACGCATCTCGCCATCGCTCATTTGAAACGTGGCGTTTAATCCAGCAAAGGGCCCTTGGGCGATCACGACCTGATCGCCAGTTTTAAATAAAGGTGTCACTTGATCGGCCACGCTCAGTTCGCGCTGTTTAAACAGGTGGATGAGGCCTGAGTCAACGCGTGCGGGTTCGCTGCCAAATACGACTAATTTCGACACGCCTAGGGTCGAGCGAATCGGCCCCCAGCTTTTGCCTGATAAATTGGTATCTAGCTGGATGAAGAGGTAGCGCGAAAACAAGGGCTCAGCCTGCGTCACGACCGCAGCGCGTCTGACAACTTGTTTTTTATGCATGGGCAAAAAGCACTCGTAGCCCTGATTGGTGAGATTAAGCAGTGCTCGCGCCTCTTGCTTGGGCTTGGTGTGTATGACGTACCACCAAGTATGGGATGCAGAGTTCATCGACTGGTGTGCCGCAGAGGTCATAGAGTGTTCTAATACGCCAAGTGGATTATTTCAATCACTAATAAAAGTATTGTTATGAAGATTCATCATCTCTTTGAGCGGGCTTTATTTTGAGTCATGGTCGTGAATAAATTGCGACTAAAACCCCTTATTCTGCTGTTTTTACCCCATTAAAAAACCGTCTTTGCACGCAAAGGGCTTTGTTTGCACTTTGTGTTTTTGAAGAGGCGCCAAGATCAGTGGCTTGATGCGAGCTCTTGCGTGGTTTGGCGACTGCAGTGCGAATAACTCTTGCGTGGTTTGGCGACTGCAGTGCGAATAACATATGAAACGCGATCTTTTCATCATAGTGGTATCTCACTCACGTCGACGAATCCACCTTTTGGAAGAACATTATGAAAAAAACACTGACGAAAGCTTTATTGGCCTCTGCCCTTGGCTTGACCTTACAGGTGCAAACAGCCAGCGCACAAGTCGTCTATTGCACGAGCCCAGGCGTACCGGTTCGCTGTGTGGCACGCCCGGTTGATGTTGGCGCGCCTGGAGTTGGGGTTCTGCCGGGCGCAGGCGTTGGTGCACCGGGCGTTGGTGTTGCGCTTGGTGTCGGTGCACCTGGTGTCGGTGTTGCGCCTGGCGAAGGTGCGCCAGGCGTCGGTGCACCCGGTGTGGATGCGGCCCCAGGCGTGGGCGCTGGTCGTGCGGGTGTTGGACATGATCGTGAGGGCGCCGAAGGTCCGGGGGCTGGCCCGAACCGCAGTGGCCCAGCAAACCGTGGCGGCGTACGCTAACTAGGGCTGCGCACGGCGACCGTGGTCGCGCGCCTTAAAACGATCTAAACACCAGGAAACGCAGCTAGCGCTTTAACACGCGCGACGCCGCCTTCAAGATCAAGGTTGAGATCACCTCGCTGCGGGGCTCGTTGAGATGCTCGGCCAAGGCGTCGAGCGCAGTTGAAACGTCGCGATCCAAAATCAATTCAAGCCGCTTTGCGCCTGCTTCAAGACGCTTGCGGCGGTGTTCGGCAGTGCGTTCAACTGCTGAAATCGGCGTTTGTAAGCGCGGACGCCCTCGTCTCGATAAACCGGGCAAAAATGCTTGCCCGGCCAACGTTGCAGCGCTGAGTGCTAGTTGACTCTTGGGCGATTGGGTCTTTTTGGGCTTCTTGGCTGGCTGAGCTAAGAGGGCTTGAGCAGCGGCTTGAGCTGACTCGGCATGCGCAGCAACTTGGTCTGAGGGATCAAGCGCAGTCAATTCAAGATCTAAATCGTCAAAGAGCGACTGATGAGTCGGAGTGATCTTGTTTGTATTCATGATCAGTTTATTATAATTAACCGGATATTAATTATATTGCATCATAATAAATATCGGGTTTTAAAATAAAAAAACCGGATTTGTTTAAATTGCAATCGACATATCATTATGGCTGACTTTATGCCATGGACTATTTAATAAAGTGCCACTCCCGTTTGCTAAAGCTGAATTCAATCAGGATCAGTCAAATCCCCATCGCCTAACGATCTTTGCAGCATCGCCGTGTTGCGCCAGGCACCAAACTTGTAGCCTACCGATTTAAACGTGCCACCAAGCGTAAAACCGTGGCGCTCATGCAAACTCACCGAGGGCAGGCTTGAATCCCCCACCACCGCCATCAACTGCCGATAGCCTTTAGCCGTACAAATCTTGATGATTTCAGCGAGTAACAGGCTGCCGATCCCCTGCCCAGCTAACCCGTCACGCACATAAACCGAATCTTCAACCGTAAACCGATAGGCCGGGCGCGGGCGATACAGAGTGACATAGGCGTAGCCCACCACCACCCCATTTTGCTCAGCCACCAAGTAAGGCAGATTTTTTGCGACAACATCGGCGCGGCGCTGTCGAATGTCGCCAAGCGTAGGAGGGGTCAACTCAAAAGAAGCCGTGCCATGCAAAACATGGTGGGCATAAATCTCTTGAATGGCCACTAGGTCAGCCTCAAGACTATCGCGAACAAGCACTGCGGGCTGAGTGGGTGTCATTGTGGATCCGTTCATTCACTAAAAGGCTAGGCTGCCTTCTTAATTGGCTTAGAACTACCGCCAACAGTTTTCGTCGGAGCAATAGATTTTTTCTTCTGTGATGCCAAACCAGAGCTCACAATCGATTTTAATTCTGCCGTAGCAAACCGCTGCAATGCGTCTCTCATCAGTGGCTGATAACCCACGCCGTGATGCTCACCAATCACTTTAAAAGCTGCGATAAGCTCTTGATTCAGACGAATCGAGATCATCTGTAACCCAAGCGACTCATCAATTGCAAGCGCGTAATCAGGCTTAGCACGCTTGGCATATTTGACATCGCAACCAAGCGCGCGCGAATCCCACGCTTGCTCGGTACCCAATATTTTCTTTTCTTTCATCGTGATCTTTGTCGTCATCTTTGCCATAAAAACAAACTATTTTCCAAGCTCTTCATAGATGGAAACCTCAATGCTGTTAGCCTCATACGCCGACTTAATATGTACATTGCCAACCAAAACTAGAAAAACCACCTTCAATAAGCGGTTGTGATTGGTCTGGGCGACGAACCACAGAGTTGGGGGATCGGTTTGGTGATCTTCCCGATTATCTTCAAGGAAAACACCACAACGATTTTCAAAGCATTGCTCGACCTATCGTCGAGAAACTTGATGTTTATTCTTAAGTTTTTCTAGGATACTTGGGCAGATGATTAAGGTACGCAAAGTGTATATACAAAAAAGTGGCAGTCAAACAGAGATTGCTGATACCCGAACAAGCCAAACGAACAACATGCCGCATCTTTGGCTGATCAAGCATGGCGCTTAAACAAGAATTTTAAATCCTGAACGCTTGCTTCTCTGTTACTGCTAACTAGTACATTTGTAAAACCTGTTACGAAGTAAGACTAGTTTACACTTCGCTTAAGCGCCATTTACTCAGCAACCGCCCTTCTGCTCGGGCTCGATGATGGCCCAGTCAATTTTGATTGGATTAATTTGTTTGTGGCGGTTCCAGTAGACCTCAAACGAACCTTGCTTAGCTGCACGATCAAGAAAGGATTGAAGATCAGGGCTAATGCGGTTGCGCAACTCTACAGGGTCGAGCACGACCAGCGCGCCGCAGCGTTTGATCAACTCAGGCGTCACAATTTTGGCTTGGCTGTACAGGCCATAAGGCAGCACAAGCGGCTGGTATTTTGACAACACCGAAACAGTGCCCGCTGTCCAGGTTTCGCCAATCACAACTTTTAAGGGGCCGAGTTTTTGCTCATCCCAAATCTTGTCTAGCGCTGTGGTCAAGGGCTGAGCGGGGTAATTAGCTCGCGCTTTTTTGCCGAGCATATCGGCAATCACCCCGTAATACAACGCCATGCCAACGCCCATTAACACGTTGAATAGCAAGCCGATCGTCAGCACGCGCCCGACTGTCACTTTTGCATCAATCGCTGGCACCCAGCGTAAGGCATATAAACCGAGCAGCACAAAAAATGCGGTCGCCCAATTGGCATTCAAGGTAATAAATACCGTACCAAGCAGCGAGGTCAATATCACCGGCCCAAGCGCTGCAAAGGTGATAAAACGCCATTCAGGGCTCTGAGTCATGGGTACAGAACCGACCGGGGCTTGCGCTTTGTCTTTAAAACCAAACCGCAGTACCAACAAGGCAATTACTACGGGCGAAAGCTTGCCTGCCTGGCTCGCCAAAAAGCTCACAACACGTTTGAAATGATTGACCTCTGCCCCAACCTGCTTTTGCATGTATTGCAAGGTCGGCGCGTTTTCGCGCAGCATCCATTCAATATGCGGGATCATGGCAATACCGCCTGCCACCACCGCAACCACAATACCCACGATTGCATGGCGATTACGGCTGCGCGCGTCTTGCAACAACCACACACCCATTACGGCGAACCAAATGCCCGCACTATATTTAGTCAGCAGGCATACGGTGGCCGTCACCCCAACCAACACCCAACGCCACCACTGCGGCTGCCGTGTCGCGAGCAATAGAGCCCACACAAATAAGGCGGTCGGTAAAAGCTGCAACAGATTTGAACTGACCTGCAAACCGTTGATATTGTGGTACACAATCAAGCTAGTAAAGACCACAGCCATCAAGGCGCGCCCGGGGCTCACACACAGCAAACTAATCCGCCACACGACTATCAGCATCAAGGCAATATTCGCTTGACCTGCTATATAAGTCACCCAAAACGAGCGTCCAAACACAGCGGCCCAAGCGTGCACCCACCAAGTGCCGATTGGCCCAAACTTTGGGTAACCCCAGGCCGGCGACTGCATCCAAAAAAGCTCTTCGACGCTGTCTTTATGCGGTGCATTGAAACTGATCATCGCCATCACCGCCCAAAACACGGCGTTAAATACGATGTATGCAAGTGTTAAGCGAGCTAACTGGCGTGAATCGTTTGGATCAATTCGGTTTAAGGCGTTATCGATACTTTTGCAGAACGCTAGATTTTTAAACATTAATTCGCTCAGGTGGTTTACTTAAGTTGATTTAATCAGTTCAAGCACAGACTGAGCAAACACTGCAGGCACTTCTTGCGGCATATTGTGCCCCACACCGGGCACCACACGGTGCGAGCGTGGCCCTGCAAAGCGGCGAGCACTCGCCTCGGGCTTAGAAGGCGGGCGCACGCCATCATCGGCACCATCAAACGTAATGGTTGGAGCAGTAATCAGCGGTTCGGCCGCCAAGCGACGCTCGATGTCAGCGTAGGCCGGATCGCCCGCGACTAAACCAAAGCGATGGCGATACGAATGAATCACCACGTCAACAAAGTCAGGATGATCAAACGCCGGAGCGCTACGCGCAAACGTCGCCTCATCAAAACCCCAGGTCGGTGACCATAAACGCCACAACAAGCGAATCAAACCTTGCCTGTCTTGTTGCAAGCCGACACGACCTCGTTCGCTATGAAAATAATACTGGTACCACATCTGATACTCTCGCTCAGGCCTGTCGGGCACAAGCGCTTGGGCGATGTTTTGAATGTTGTAACTGTTATAAGAAACCAACCCTTTGCAGCGCTCGGGCCATAGCGCCGCAACGACACAAGCTGCCCGACCACCCCAATCGTAGCCAGCTAGATAAGCGCTGGGGATTTGTAAAGCATCCATCAGCGCGAGCAAGTCTGCGCCTAAGGCGGCCTGCTCGCCAGAGCGCGGCGTGGCCGCATCCAAAAACGTCGTCGATCCGTAGCCTCGTAAGTACGGCACAATCACGCGGCAACCGGCGGAAGCCAAAAGCGGCGCGACCTCAGCGTAGGCTTGAATGTCGTACGGAAACCCGTGCATCAAAAAGACCGGGGGACCGGCTGCAGGGCCAGACTCGGCATAGCCGATATTTAAAACGCCTGCGTGGATTTGCTTGATGAGCATGTTTTATAAAACCCGTGGTGAATATCTGTTTTTATGAGCAAATGATCGGTTTTATACCTTAAGTCGTAGCCTCATGGGTATTACACAGCTTACCCGACCTATAGTAAACCCTCTCATAGCCAACAAGAAACTTCAACTATTATCTTCAATCGTCAGACTACACACTTATCGGTATCAACTTATCGGTATCATGCGTAGCGGTTAAATCATAAAAAATAAAAAAACAAAATGACGCCTCTCGTGTCTTCGAGACAAATTGCACAACTGACCTAAAGGAAACCACACATGTTGCAGCGCTTAACACTACTAAGCTCTTTACTGATTTCGATTTTTTTCACCGCTACAAACGTGGCGCATGCTCAGGCTTATCCCACTCAGCCAATCAAAATGGTGGTGGCATTTCCTGCGGGCGGCACCACTGATCTTTTGGCTCGCGTATTTTCCAGAAAAATGTCTGAGCTGTTAAATCAGCCCGTCACTGTCGAAAATCGCACCGGAGCCGGTGGGATCATTGGCACCGAATTTGTGGCACGCTCGGCACCCGATGGCCAAGTCATCATGCTGGGTACCGTCGGAACGATGTCGGTGAACCAAAGTCTCTATAAAAAATTACCCTACGACGTTGAAAAAGACTTTGTGCCGATCACACTCTTGGCCACACTGCCCAATATCTTGTTAATCAACCCGTCATTACCGTACAAAAATATCAAAGAATTAATTGCCTTCGCGAAAGCTAATCCTGGCAAGTTGACCTATGCCTCGGCAGGCACCGGCACAGCCTCGTTTCTTGCCGGAGAAATGTTTAAACAAGAGGCAGGCGTCGAGATTACGCACGTGCCATATCGCGGTAGCGCCCCAGCCCTCAATGATTTGATGGCAGGCCACGTTTCAATTGGTTTTGATTATCCGCCCAGTAGTTTGCCGTTTATCACAAGTGGCAAATTGAAGGCGCTTGGCGTCACCAGCCTGACGCGCGTGAAAGTCACCCCGGACGTCCCAACACTGAATGAGGATGGGCTACGTGGTTTTAATCTGTTGACGTGGTATGGGGTGTTTGCACCAAAGGGCACTTCGGCAGAAATCGTCAACAAACTTCAAAGCACGATGGCCGAAGCCGCAAAAGCGCCCGATGTCGTCAAGCGCATGGATGAATTAGCGGTGGATATGGTAGTGAACAGCCCCGCAGAATTTACCAAATTTCACCGAGCAGACGTTGCAACCTGGGCTAAATTTATTAAAGACAAAAATATCAAGATTGACGAGTAATCGCTCAGAATAAAGACCACCGGCGACTATTCAATAGCCAGTCCGGTATTCTTACGGTTGAATCTCGGCCTGAGCACTAACGGTACACATAGCATGTGTTGTTTGTGCTCAGGCGAAACTAATGAGGCCTTTAAAGCTCTGGGATGGGTACGGCGCCCTCTGGCAGCGGAGAACGATTTACGTTTAAGGCCATTGCCACCATCACGTAATAGCCGCTAACCATCATCAAGTCTACAACGCCTTGTTCACCAAAAAGCTTGAGCACGGCGTTGTAGTGCGCGTCGCTCACAGAGTGACAGGTATGAAGTTCATGACAAAAATCATACACAGCTTCTTCATCGGGTTTCATCTTTGAAGGACGTTGCCCTTTTGCAAGTTCTTCACCGATTAAAGGATCGAGCCCCTCTTTAAGTGCTAAACGTAAATGTGCGTACCATTCGTATTGGGCGGTCCAGGTGCGAGCAGTGATCAGAATCGCAAACTCGTTTAAGCGTTTGGGGATCGCACTTTCAAAGCGCAGATATTCTCCGACTTTGCGCATGCGCTCAGCTAAAACTGGGCTTCTTAACAACACGTTGAAAGGAGCCCCTAAGCTTGTTGCCCCTTGCACCACCCCCTTACTGCCTGTCCCAGAGATGGGGCCAGCCATCAGCGAGTTGAAATAAATCTTTTGATCATCAGTCATTTGGTCGACGTGAAGGCGAGCAAAACGCTGTTGGTCTGCCAAAGGATTTGTCATGTTTGGGGCTCCGAGAATCAAAAACTACAAAATCGCAACAAGGTGCTCTAGCATTGGGATTAAACCTGCCGAGCAAAAAAAGGCTCAAGAACCGTTCGCAAGGGCCTGCTACGCTTGAACCTTGGTGTTTGAATCATGGTAGCTATCGTAAATCAGAATCGATCTTTTCAAGGTTTGACTGGCTCCAACCTGAGCAAAGCTCCCTGCACTTCGTCGGTCAACAAGTAGACAAAACCGTCTGGCCCCATTCGCACATCGCGTAGGCGAGACCGCCCTTGAAGCAAGCGCTCTTCGCCCAAGACCTTCTCGCCGTCGAGCGTCAGACGTACCAGCA
>CANKOW010000075.1 GCA_947484295.1 Alcaligenaceae bacterium
ACCAACTCAAGCCTCGCGGTCTTAATTGCGCTGGCAGTACTCACGTTGGTCATGCCTAATTTCACCACAACCACTCCGGGCCCAACGTTTTCAAATAGTCAGTTGATGTTGGCGGGTGTTTTGTCTCTAGTTCTGTATGGCACGTTTGTATTTATTCAAACGGTGCGTCATCGCGACTACTTTTTACCAAGTCACGACGCTGCACTTGCAGACCCTGAGGTTCGTGCCCCTGCACCGTCAAATACTAAAACAGCTATCAGTGTGGTGTTGCTGCTCGTGTCTTTAGTCGCTGTTGTCTTGCTGGCCAAGGCACTGAGCCCCTCAATTGAAGCCGCGATCGACAGTGTGGGCGCCCCCCGTTCGGTAGTCGGTATCGCAATCGCACTTTTGGTTTTGCTCCCCGAAGGGGTGGCTGCCACGCGGGCTGCCATGGCAAATCGCCTACAAACGAGTTTGAACCTGTCGCTTGGTTCGGCGCTTGCTAGCATTGGGCTCACCATCCCGGCCGTCGCTTTTATCTCGGTTTTTTTTGATTTGCCGATAAGCTTGGGTGTCGATAGTCTGGGCATGACATTTTTAGCCCTGACCTTTCTACTGAGTTTGCTCACCATCGCAATTGGGCGCGCCACGGTGTTGCAAGGCGTTGTGCATTTAGTTGTTTTTGCTGCCTACTTGTTCTTAAGCTTGGTGCCCTAAGTCGACACGGCGCCAAAGCCCGAGCGCTAGCGGCGCTCGGATAGCCTGGCAACACAATGCTGAGTGTTGACCACCAACTCCTACTCAATCCAGGCCTTCCAAGGGCTAAAGCTTTAGCAACGCTGGATGTTTAGGCACCAGCACATATCAGCCCCAAAAAAATACGCCTAAAATACAGCCATGAACACACACGCCAGCACCACAGACTCTGAATCTGAAGAGCCAACCCAAGAAGCCACCGTCATCCACGAACCTCGCCTGTGGGCGCAAAAGGGTTGGACAGCGCGTGTAGTCAAAAATGAAGATGACGATGGTTGGGCCGTTGAGATGACCCCTGATGGCCAAGCCGAGCCCGCCTTGATCGGCCCTTGGACAATGGGGCGCGATAAAAAGAACCCAAAGCCTTTAGATATCAACGCTTTCAACACGCTAGTCAAAACCGCGTCTGAGGTGGTGCGCCGCCACGAACAGCACTTAGAGGCTACCCTGCATAAAAAAGTAACCGTTACCTCGAATCATCAACAAATCATTGTGGCCTTAGATATCGTCTTAGACGAAGACGACCCACACGCACTTTTAAGTGCCTCAGAGCTTGACGGCTCCGAGTTGGCGCAAATCAAAGTCAAACCTGACTTCAAGCTCAACTCAAATAGCGCCCACGCGTGGATTGACAGCGAGTACGCGAAGCCGAAGTAACGCGGCGAAGTCGAGCGCTTTATCGGGTGAATAAAGCGCTCGCAGGCGATTAACGAAAACTAACTAAACAACTCAACTTTTCCATCAAGCGCCATCAAACCCAACTGACTACCCAGTTTGGGTTGACGTTTGGCCATCTCTGCCTTGAAAGTCAGCAACGCATTCTTATGGGTTTCAGTTTCGGCAGCGGGCGTCGCCACAGCAGCTTCCCCATATGCAATCTTTGCAGCACCGCAATCACGATGGTTCACAACAATCACTTGCTTGATATTGTGCAACTGAACTGAGGCCGCGAGATTTTCCCAGAAGGTTTCGTGCCAGGCTTTAAAGGCCGGCGCCACCACCCCAATCGAAGCTCCTGCAACGGTAAACGCACTGTACTTGTCAGTGCGTAATGATTTGGTCTCGCGCTCAAACACTAAGCGTTGAAATCTTGGATCAATGCATGATAAGACGAGCGCTTCATAGTCGCCCGAAGCCGCAAACGACAATTGAGGTGCCAAAAAGGCGGCCAGGCCAACGCCTGCAGCATTGCGTAAAAAATCACGTCGGCTATGGGTGGGGGACAACATATCTGCACAGCACGAACAGGACAGGCCCGAGTAGGAAGACGAAATCGATGATGACATGAAACACCTCGTTAAAAAAACGGTTGGGGCAATGGTTAGGACTCTGGATTCTGGAGTGTGGGCTCTAGATTTTGTATTCAGGATTCTTGGTTCTGGGGCGTGGGGTATAAATTCTGAATTCTAGGTTCTAGGGTCTAGATTCAGGGGGTAAGAATACTGACCAACAATACTCAAAAATGTCTGAGCAGGCAACCCCAAACGATGCCAGCTGGAGCAAATAAATGGCTGATGCGAGGATTTGTGTAACTGCCGCAGTGTGGCTGGTTGCTTAGTCCAAGCAAGTCAGTGCCATTCAGCCGTTTCAGTCGCCTCAGCCGCTAGCACTGCAAACTAACCTTAGGTAATGTTGCAGACCCTTAGCTGGATCCCACTGCCGCGCATACCCCAGAGAAACCTCTTCGAATCGGACGCCGTCACGCCAATCAGTGTGCCGCACATGCAGGTGCCCGCTAATAGCAACTACAGCGCGGTAGCGCACGTGCCAATCGTGCGTGCGCCGCGTGCCACACCAAGGTGTAAAGCGCGGTACGCGCGGGATCCGAACCAAATCCTCACGCAAGGGAAAATGACTGACTAAAATCGTACGTACATCGGGGGCAAGCTCACGCTCAAAGCGCGCTTCAGCCGCGTCACAAAGTGCTGTATTCCATTGATCCATCGTCTGCATTACGCCGGGCTTGATCGCAACTTCATCAGAACACACGTTATCGATTTCAGCCGCCCAGGCGACCACAGCTTCACGGGTGACGTGATCAGGCCGAAAGCTATAGTCATATAACGTAAACAAGGGCACGATCACCTCACCCGTGGGCGGAAACACCACCCAAGGGTCTTCAGGTGTCACCACCCCAAAACGCCTAGCGGCCTGCACAAGTTCAGCATATTTCATGGGGCTCGTCATCTGATCGCGTCGCCGGTCAACTAGCCATAATTCATGATTGCCAGGCACCCAAAACACTTTCGCAAATTTTTGAGTGCAAAGGGTAAAGGCTTCGATCAACAGTTCAGTGCTTTCACAAATATCACCCGCCAAGATTAACCAGTCTGCAGGATGAGCAGGTAAGGCACGCAAACCTTGTCGGTTAGCTTCAACCCCAAGATGCAAATCGGAAATTGCCCAAAGTTTCATTATTTATTGGCTAGAAACCGTCATTGTTTAGCTGCTAAAAAACAAACTAAAATCGATCAAATCGCACACAATCCAATTAACTTTGTTGATTTTCGCATAGGACAGAGCCTAGTGTCCTTCTTGCCGGCAACAGCCCGCTCTAGTAATCTGTGGAAAACTTGCCAGCCGCAGCTGACCTTTACCCCAATCCCTCAAGAAAAATGGTCGTAGCTTCACATGGTTTTCACCACGACACGTCACGAAAAAAATATTGAAGTGGTTGCACTGGGCGAGGCTATGGTTGAATTCAACCAAACCTCGCCCGACCAGCCGCAATATTTGCAAGGCTTTGGCGGTGACACTAGTAATGCCACGATAGCAGCTGCGCGTGCTGGGGTGCGCACCGCCTACCTCACCCGCTTAGGCGATGATCTCTTTGCACAACAGCTACGTCAGTTGTGGCAGACAGAAGGCGTCAACACCGAAGGACTTGAGGTGGATGCGTATGCGCCCACCGGCATTTATTTTGTAACTCATGGCCCAGACGGTCATGCCTTCAGCTACCGGCGCGCCGATTCGGCGGCCAGCAAAATGAACGTCAACTGGTTATCGGGCACGCCCGCTGTAATCATCAGACGCGCAAAATGGCTGCATGTGTCTGGCATCTCACTGGCGATTTCTGAGCAAGCCTGCAATACCGTGTTTGCTGCGCTCGACATTGCGCACCGCTCTCGCACCTTGGTATCGTTTGATTCAAATCTTAGGCTTAAACTTTGGTCCATTGAACGTGCGCGCATTCATGTCGCCAATACGGTCAGCCGCTGTGACTTGTTTTTACCCAGTCTCGAGGACATGACTACGCTCACCGGTTTAACCGACCCAGAGGCAATCACTCGTTGGTCGCACGAGCAAGGGGCACCCCGCGTCGTACTCAAACTTGGCGCACAAGGTGCGTTAGTGAGCGAGCAACGTTTGCCGGCTAGCGGCAAGACCGGACAGCCTCAATGTGATTCAGTTTTGATACCTGGCCGCAACGTCAACATGGTCGATGCCACTGGCGCAGGTGATTGTTTTTGCGGCAACCTTTTAGCTAGGCTCTCGTTAGGTGACGACTTAGTCACCGCAGCCCGCTATGCCAACACGGCTGCCTCTTTAGCTGTGCAAAACTGGGGTGCCGTCACTTGCTTACCGACCGCGCAGCAAGTACAAGCCGTTTTGTAACTAGGCTGTGGCAAGCGGTTTTAGATGCAACCGCAGCACAACCGAAGCGATATCACATCGAAAATAATCGCACTTACGTTTTACGATGCGCTCTGTTTTGTGGCGCAAGGTGCGCCGCCTGGCGTGCCAAGACTTCGATACGCGCGTAATCACCCTGAGCCAAGGCATCCGCCGGTACCAACCACGACCCACCAACACAGACAACATTAGGCAAGGCTAAAAACTCACCCGCGTTTTGCGCCGTGATTCCGCCCGTTGGACAAAATTGAATATGCGAAAAAGGCCCGTACAACGCCTTAAGCACCGCCACCCCGCCGGCCTGCAGTGCCGGAAAAAATTTTAATTCGGTATAGCCATCATCTTGAGCTTGCATGATCTCGCTAGCAGTCGCGACGCCCGGCAGTAGCGGTAACCCACGCGCGTGGCAGGCAAGCCCCAACTGCGAGGTGTAGCCAGGGCTCACCACAAATCGAGCCCCTGCTTCAAGGCAGGCGTCAACATCGCGCGCGCTACATACCGTGCCCGCCCCCACAATCGCTTCTGGCACCTCGGCTCGAATAACACGCATGCACTCAAGCGCAGCAGAGGTGCGCAAAGTAATTTCTAGCATACGGATACCTCCAGCCACCAAGGCACGTGCAAGCAGCACGGCATGCGCCACCTCATGCAACACAATCACCGGAATCACCGGCGCGTCTTGCATGACTTGTTTGGCCGTCAAAGAAAACAAAGACTGCGTCATCTAACTTACCATTGTTGCAATTCACCGCAAACCGATTCGCGTCGTTTAGCCCACGCGCCTAACAAATGGTCGAACCCATGACATTTGAAACGATTGAACCAACATCACCTCATTCAACGGCCTTGCTGTCACTTCACTCAACGACCTTTCGTGACAAACCTTTAGGTAAAGGAAACGAAACATTTTCGTGCAAGCCTTGCATGGTGCGCACCGAGATCGCGCCCATTGACTTTAAGCGATCAATCACTTGCTGAACTAGCAATTCGGGCGCCGAGGCACCCGCCGAGATCCCAATACGGCTGCGCCCGACCAACCAAGCAGGATCAATCGACTCTGCCCCATCGATCAAATAAGCTGGGATGCCTTTACGCTCGGCAACTTCGCGCAGACGGTTTGAGTTTGAGCTGTTCGCACTGCCTACTACCAAGACAAGATCTGACTCGGGTGCCATGACCTTGACGGCATCTTGTCGATTTTGCGTGGCGTAACAGATATCACTTTTTTTAGGTTCAATGATGGTGGGGTATTTAGTGCGCAAGGCTGCGGCAACCTCTGCCGCATCGTCTACCGATAAGGTGGTTTGCGTCACAAACGCGAGTTGCGCCGAATCTTTTACCTGCAGTGCTAAAACGTCTTGTACGGTTTCAACCAGATACATTCCATCGTCAGCCTGACCGATGGTGCCTTCGACCTCAGGGTGCCCCTTATGACCAATCATGATGATCTCTCGGCCGGCCGCGCGCATGCGCTCGACCTCAATGTGCACTTTGGTAACCAAGGGGCAGGTCGCATCAAACACCTGTAGGCCGCGACCCTTGGCTTCGTAACGCACAGCTTTTGACACACCATGCGCCGAAAACACCACGATGCCCCCGGCAGGCACTTGCTCAAGCTCGTCAATAAACACGGCACCTTTGGTGCGTAAATCTTCAACCACGTAGCGGTTGTGGACGATTTCGTGACGCACAAAGATCGGTGCGCCGTGCAACTCAAGTGCGCGCTCAACGATATCGATCGCACGATCAACACCTGCGCAAAATCCTCGGGGCTGCGCCAATACGATCTCTGCACCCTGGCTGGGAAGATTTTTTAAATTGACGCTTGAAGCAACGGTCATCACAACACCCCTAGCAGATCGATGTCAACGCGCAAAGTAATGCCCGCTAAGGGATGATTGAAATCGAATAAGGCGCTTTCATCACCAAACTCTTTCAGCACGCCTGAATAGCGCCCGCCATTTGGCGCTGTGAACTCAACCATATCCCCGGGGGTAAAGCCCGCATCTGCACCTGCATTTTCGTTGAGCATGGCACGCGACACCCGCTGAATCAGGTCAGGATTACGATCGCCGTAGGCCTCGTGCGGCTTCAAGGTATAGCTAAAGCAATCGCCCTCAGGATGCCCCAACAAGGGGGTCTCCATGCCAGGCGACCACTGCCCGCCACCAAGCTGCAAGGTCGCTGGGCGACCCGTGAAGGTATCCATAAAAGTCGAGCCGGCGGCTGGGCCGCTTATAAGAACAATGCGGTAATGCAAGGTCAGGTAAGAATCCGCACGGACAACGGGCGGCACGTTTGTAGTTTGATCAGTCAAAATCTGTCACCGTATCAGGCTTGGCAAAACGCCTATTTTAGAGCCTTCGAGATGACCCTGCGCAGCACCATCCCTTTAAATCAACGCCCCCGTGAACGACTGCTGCAGGCTGGCGCCTCAGCGCTTACCGATGCCGAGCTGTTAGCCGTCATTTTAGGCACCGGCACGCGAGGGCTGAACGCAATCGATTTGGCTCAAGTACTTTTAGTTCAATTTGGCGGGATCCGCCCTTTACTGAGCGCGAACAGCCAGGCACTGCGCGGCATCACGGGCTTGGGTGATGCCAGAATTTGTCAATTAGCCGCGATTTCGGCTCTTTCAAAGCGGGCGCTCGAAGAAGATCTCAAACGCGATTGCTCGCTCAAACACCCGGCCCAAGTGAAGGCTTATTGCCTAACTTTGCTCGGGCACGCCTCAGTGGAGCGCTGTATGGCGCTGTTTTTAGACAATCAACACCGCTTGATCCAAGCCACCGAGATTTCGTGCGGGACGCTCACTGAAACCACGATTTACCCGCGCGAACTGGTCAAGGCGGGCTTGGCGCACCATGCTGCGGCAGTCATCTTGGCGCATAACCACCCTTCTGGGTGGGCTAAAGCCAGCGGAGCGGACATCGCGCTCACTCAACAACTCAAGCAATCATTGGCCGTGGTGGATATCGCCTTGCTAGACCACCTGATTATTGCGGCTAATCAAGTGGTCTCGTTGGCTGAAATGGGTCATTGCTAATTTAGGCCAGCATTGACACAAAAAAGGCAGCTTTCGCTGCCCACCAGACTCGCTTCATTAGGCTCTTTCGAAAATAGCCGCAATCCCTTGACCACCACCGATGCACATGGTGACCAGAGCATAGCGACCACCGGTGCGATGTAATTCGTAAATTGCTTTGGTGGTGATGATGGCACCGGTTGCCCCGACTGGGTGACCCAATGAAATACCGCTGCCATTAGGATTTAAACGTGCTGGATCAAGTTTGAGTTCTTGGGCCACCGCACATGCCTGCGCAGCAAAGGCTTCATTGGCTTCGATCACGTCCATTTGATCAACCGTCAAACCGGCGCGCTTCATGACGGCTTGAGTGGCGGGCACGGGGCCGATCCCCATAATTTTGGGATCAACACCGGCATGGGCATAGGCCACTAGGCGCGCTAAGGCTTTGGCGCCACTTGATTTGAGGGCTTCACCACTCATCATCAGCACCGCTGCCGCGCCGTCATTGATACCCGAGGCATTACCGGCTGTCACAGTGCCGTTTTCTTTCACAAATACTGGGCGTAATGCCGCCAGGCCTTCAGCAGTGACGTCAGCACGGGGGTGTTCATCGACTTTGAACTCGACTTCGCCTTTGCGCGTTTTGATGACAACCGGCACGATCTGGTCGCTAAACCGCCCTTCTTTTTGGGCATGAACGGCACGGCGGTGCGACTCGGCGGCCAACGCATCTTGGTCCGCACGAGAAATATTAAATTGGTTCGCGACGTTTTCAGCGGTGACGCCCATGTGCATGCGACCAAACGGGTCGTGTAAGGCGCCCGTCATCATGTCAAGCGCCACCGAATCGCCCATCCGGGCACCAAAACGCTGGGTTTGCGACAAGTAGCCGGCACGGCTCATCGACTCGGCGCCGCCACCAATGGCCATCTCGGTGTCGCCCAACAAAATCGACTGGGCGCTAGAAACGATCGCCTGCAAACCAGAGCCACATAGGCGATTGACGTTAAAGGCAGCCGAACTTTGTGGCAGACCGCCATTAATGGCCACCACCCGCGACAAGTACATATCGCGCGGCTCTGTGTGAATCACGTGACCAAAGGCCAGATGCCCGACTTGCGAGCCGTCAACCCCAGAACGTTGCAATACCGCTTTGACCACCGTTGCGCCCAGATCAATGGGGGCAACATCCTTTAAGCCACCACCAAAATCACCAATTGCAGTACGGGCAGCCCCGGTTATCCAAACTTCACGCATGTTGCGCTCCTAAAAGGTTTATGATTTGCCAAGAATATATAAGTGCACGTTAAGTGGTCATAAGCATAACCCGCCGACGTTACTAAGAGAAACTGATGAGCATTCCTTACTCGATTCTAGATCTTTCGCCAATCCCACAGGGCTTTACCGCCTCGGATGCGTTACACAACTCGCGCGACTTGGCTCAACATGCCGAGCGTTGGGGTTACACACGCTATTGGCTGGCCGAACATCACAATATGATTGGTAACGCGAGTTCGGCGACAGCCGTGATTATTGGGTATGTGGCGGCGGGTACAAAAACCATTCGCGTCGGCTCGGGCGGCGTGATGCTGCCCAACCACGCGCCACTGGTCATTGCCGAACAGTTTGGCACGCTCGCGGCGCTCTTCCCAGACCGTATTGACTTAGGGCTTGGCCGTGCGCCTGGCACGGATCAATTAACCGCGCGTGCCTTGCGACGCGATCTGTTGGGTAATTCAGATCAGTTTCCGCAAGATGTGCAAGAGCTACAACACTATTTCGATGACATCCAACCAGGCCAATCGGTCAAAGCCATTCCCGGCGCCGGCTTACACGTGCCTATCTGGATTTTGGGCTCAAGCATGTACGGCGCTCAACTTGCTGCGCACTTTGGCCTACCTTACGCCTTTGCTTCGCACTTTGCCCCTGATTACTTGTTGCAGGCCATGCAGGCTTATAAAAGTCTGTTCAAACCTTCGATCCAACTCGACAAGTCGCACGCTATGGTGGGGGTCAATGTGGTGGCTGCTGATACAGACGAGCGGGCACAATACTTGTTCACCAGCCACCAGCAAAACGCTACGCGCATGCGTCGCAACACACGCGGCCAGTTACCGCCCCCGATTGACGACATCGACACATTTTGGACACCGCACGAGAAAGCCTCAGTCAATGAATCGTTAGCCTGTTCGGTGGTGGGTTCACCCGAAACGGTGCAACGTGGGCTGGCTCGCCTGATCGAACAGACGGGCGCAAACGAATTGATGATTGCGGGTCAAATTTTTGATCACAAGGCGCGGCTGCACTCGTTTGAAATTGCCGCGCAGGTGGTGCGCAATCTTGAAGCGGCCGTGGCCCTGGCTTAAGGGCAGACAAATCATTCGATGCATCTAGCCAACCAGATGCATCTCAAGCAATGAGGTGCATCTGAACGATCCAGGTGCAGCTAAACGCCCACGCTGCGCTAGCATTTCGACACGAGTCCTCTCGTCCTGTTTCAAAAGAGCTTGCGTATGTCTGCCAGATTAAATGCGATGGGCTTGCCCGGATGGTTGTTGTTGATGGGTGCCCTGACAGCAATCGGGCCCATCTCAATCGACATGTACCTGCCAGCGTTTCCGGACATGGCGACCAGCCTTGGCGCGACTAGCAGCCAAGTCGAGCGCACGCTAGCAGCCTATTTAATCGGCATGGCCGGTGCGCAGTTGATTTACGGCCCCCTTGCCGATCGTTTCGGTCGTAAACCACCCTTGTATGGCGCACTACTCGTCTATATCCTTGCGTCGGCGGGTTGTGCGCTCGCCCCCACTGTTGAATTCTTAACAATCTGTCGGGTGATTCAAGCCATGGGTGGCGCCGCAGGCATGGTGATCTCGCGCGCAGTGGTGCGAGATCATTACAGCACTCAAGAGGCAGCGCGCGCCCTGTCAATGTTGATGTTAGTGATGGGGATCGCCCCGATTCTGGCGCCCTTAGTGGGTAGTCAGGTGCTCGCGTTAACCGGTTGGCGCGGCATTTTTGCTCTCATCACCTTTGCAGGCGTCGCATTACTCATTGCCGTATCGCGCATCATGGTCGAAAGCCTACCGCCCAACAAACAAGTCGCCTTAAGCTGGGGTCATATTTTTCGAACCTATTTGGGCCTAGTCACCCACCGGCGCTTTATCGCCTTTGCGCTCTCCGGAGGAATGGGTTCGGCCACTATGTTTGCCTACATCGTGGCCTCGCCACGCCTGTTTATTGAACATTTCGGCGTGTCGCCGCAGTCTTATGGCTTTATTTTTGGGTTCAACGCGTTGAGCCTGATCGTGGGCTCGCAAGTGAGCGCTCGTCTGTTAAAAACGCACCGCCCCGAAAAACTGCTGCCGTGGGCGTTAATCGCCATGATGTCTGCTGGTTTGAGTGCCTTGGCCCTGATCTTGATCGGCTGGATCACCATGCCTCTGATCATGCTGTGCATGATGAGCTTTATGTTCACACAAGGTTTTGTCGGGCCAAACTCTGCCGCCATGGCGCTTTCAGATCAGGGGCGCCAATTAGGCTCGGCCTCGGCCATGATGGGCACCATCACGATGTCTTGCGGGGCACTGGCCGGCCTGACGGTCAGTCTATGGGATATGGCGGGCCCAGCACCGCTTGGCTGGATCATGGGCGGCTGCACCACCCTGGCCTTTTTACTTGGTCGAGCCGCCCGCCGCGCCTAAGCAGCAGCAAGGCGCACCCTGCGACCTGCGGCATACCAAGCCCCTCAATGACCCGCCGCTCCTAGGGGCTTGATCAAAAACCTTGTTTCGTATTAGAATGACAGACTTGATGCGAATCTTTGAACAAATAATAGGTGTAGCCCATGGCACGTGTATGCCAAGTGACCGGAAAAGCCCCCATGGTGGGCAACAATGTTTCACACGCAAACAACAAAACCAAACGCCGTTTTCTGCCTAACTTGCAGTCACGCCGTTTTTGGGTTGAAAGCGAAAACCGCTGGATTCGCTTACGCGTAACTACCAACGCCATCCGTACCATCGACAAACTCGGCATTGATGCTGTGTTGGTCGATCTGCGTGCGCGCGGCGAAGTCGCTTAAAGGAGCCCAACATGGCAAAAGGTACCCGCGAAAAAATTAAGCTCGAATCGAGCGCCGGCACTGGTCACTTTTATACAACGACCAAAAATAAACGCAATATGCCTGAAAAGATGCTGATCAAGAAATTTGATCCGGTCGCACGCAAGCATGTCGATTACAAAGAGACCAAGCTGAAGTAACTGGCTGCCTTTGTTTTTTGCGTAAAAAAAAAGTCCCTTCATTGGGACTTTTTGTTTTTCAGCCACTCGAAAGCAGCCGTCACTCTATAATGTGAGGCTAACTGGTGGCTCGCCGCACCCTGACCTTTTTTATGGCTTTATCCATGCTCGAACGCTATCAACCCACCGCAGTCGAACAAGCTGCCCACGCCAACTGGGATGCCCGCGACGCCTATCGCGTCACGGAAGGCGCACTCAATGCTAACGGCGAGCCTAAGCCAAAATTTTATGCTTGCTCGATGCTGCCCTATCCTAGCGGCAAACTGCATATGGGCCACGTACGCAACTACACCATCAACGACATGATGACGCGGCAGTTACGCATGCGTGGCTATAACGTCTTGATGCCCATGGGCTGGGATGCGTTTGGTATGCCCGCCGAAAACGCAGCCATTAAATCGAACGTCCCACCTGCTAAATGGACGTACGACAACATCGCATACATGAAAAAGCAGATGAAGGCGATGGGCCTGGCGATCGACTGGTCGCGCGAAATGTGCGCCTGCGATCCAAGCTATTACAAATGGAATCAATGGCTGTTTTTGAAGATGCTCGACAAGGGCATCGCCTATCGTAAAACGCAGGTGGTGAACTGGGATCCCGTCGACAAGACAGTATTGGCCAACGAGCAAGTCATCGACGGACGCGGTTGGCGCTCGGGCGCACCGGTTGAAAAGCGTGAAATCCCGGGCTACTACCTGCGCATCACTGATTACGCTGCTGAGTTGCTTGAGCAAACACAGCACGGCCTTGACGGCTGGCCTGATCGCGTACGCGCGATGCAAGAAAACTGGCTTGGCAAAAGCGAAGGCGTACGTTTTGCGTTTTTGCACTCGATTAAAGATGCGTCGGGCGCACTGATCCAAGACGGCAAAATGTATGTCTTCACTACACGCCCCGACACTATCATGGGCGTGACGTTTTGCGCTGTGGCACCTGAGCACCCGTTGGCTATGCACGCGGCGCAAACCAGCCCTGCCTTGTCGGCGTTTATCGAACATTGCAAACAAGGCGGCACCACCGAGGCCGAACTTGCCACGCGCGAAAAAGAAGGCCTGGATACTGGCCTGAGGGTCACCCACCCCCTCACAGGCGAGAGCGTCGCTTTATGGGTCGGTAATTATGTGCTGCTGAGCTATGGCGATGGCGCAGTGATGGGGGTACCCGCCCACGATGAGCGCGACTTTGCCTTTGCCAACAAGTATGGTCTGACGATCAAACAAGTGGTACGAGTGGGCGATAAGCCGTTTAACGACAAGGTGTGGTCAGAGTCCTACGCCGACAAGCAAATCGGTCGCCTCATCAACTCGGGCGTCTACAACGGCCTAAGTTTTACCGACGCTCTCGACGCGATCGCCACCAAACTCGAAAGCCTGTCACTTGGCGCGCGGCAAACCACCTGGCGTTTACGCGACTGGGGTATCTCACGCCAACGCTATTGGGGTACGCCAATCCCGATCATCCACTGCGACGCTTGCGGCGCGGTGCCGGTACCCGAAAAAGATTTGCCCGTTATCTTGCCCGAAGACTTAATCCCCGACGGCAGCGGTAATCCACTAGCCAAACACGAGGCATTTTTGTCTTGCCAATGCCCAAGCTGCGGCAAACCAGCCAAGCGTGAAACAGACACGATGGATACGTTTATCGATTCTTCGTGGTATTTCATGCGCTACACCTCACCTGGCAACGATCAGGCCATGGTCGATGCCCGCAACGACTACTGGATGCCGATGGATCAATACATCGGCGGCATTGAGCATGCGGTGTTGCATCTGCTCTACGCGCGCTTTTGGGCGCGTGTGATGAAAAATCTGGGCTTGGTCAAATTTGACGAACCCTTCACAAAGCTGCTGTGTCAGGGCATGGTGCTCAACCATATTTATTCAGCCAAAAACACGGGTGGTGCCATCGATTATTTTTGGCCTGAAGAGGTCGATAATGTCTTTGACGCAAAGGGTTCAATCACGGGTGCCGTGCTCAAAAGTGACGGCCGCGCGATTACCTATGGCGGTGTCGGCACCATGTCAAAATCTAAAAACAACGGGGTTGATCCACAATCACTGATCGACACACAGGGCGCAGATACGGCGCGTTTGTTTGTGATGTTTACCAGCCCCCCAGAACAAACCCTTGAGTGGTCAGACTCGGGCGTTGAGGGCTCAAATCGCTTTTTGCGCCGCTTATGGGCGCTATGCCATCAAAAGCAAGGCCTCATCGCCCGGGGGTTAAAAGCGCCGATCACCGATTGGTCAGGGGCTAGCCAAGATATAAAAAAGCTGCGCCTCGAGATTTATGCGTTGCTCAAGCAGGCTGACTACGATTACCAACGTATTCAATACAATACAGTTGTCTCTGCCTGCATGAAAATGCTCAATGCCATTGACGATGCAGATTTAGGTGACTCGGGCTTTGCGGTTGCCGCAACCGCCGAAACAATCGGTGTGATGTTACGCGTACTTTACCCGGTGGTGCCCCACGCGACCTGGAGCCTCTGGGCTGAGCTCGGGTATTCTGCAATATA